>JAJDBH010000130.1 GCA_029261455.1 Nitrospinaceae bacterium | reverse complement strand
GGCTGCTTTTAAATCTTTTTTAACACCTAGCCCATTTTGCAGCAAAACGCCTAATTCATTTTGTCCCTTTGCATATCCTAATTGGGCAGCCATCCTGAAATAGTACGCTGCTTTTTTATAATCTTTTTTACCAAGTTGACCTGTGGCATAGGTGTGACCCTTTTGATAGTACAAGGCAGCCCGCATTGGGGTGGGAGGAGGTTGTAGTTGCGGTTGGGGATGAAGCATGCGAGCTTGGGCCGATAGAACGAGTAGATGCCAAACGATCAGGAATATGGCAGGATAAAGGACTTTTTTATTCATCGATTTGGAGTGGCGGGTGCGACCTTATCATATCAAATTACTCATGTCGGGTTTCCTCAGTATCCTATTCTATCTGGGGATGACGTATCTTTCCAAGGAGTTTAATTGGGGAGAAGGTTACGTCCGTCGTCCAATAGTGGAATACCTGCTCCTTTATGGCTGTCTTTTCGTTTTATATTCCTTTTCTGTCTACTGGACTTTGAAGGCGAAGGCTGACTCTCGATCCCTCATCATCATTTTTGTATTGGGGCTTGCCTTCCGGGCGATTCTTATCCCATCCCACCAGATTCAGGAAGATGATATCTATCGTTACCTTTGGGACGGAAAAACTTTTGGCAACCAGATCAACCCCTACAAATATTCGCCTGACCAAGTGACCTACTTTAAACAATTTATGATTCGGGAACCATCAAAATTCCGCTCCACTTATAATACGAGCAGCATACGTGAGTTGGAACGGCTGGCCACTATGAAATGGGAGAGTGAACGTTCCCTCGTATTCATGGAACGGATCAATCACCCTGCTCTGCCAACCATTTACCCACCAATGGCGCAGTATGTTTTTGGCATTATTTACCACATGCAACCCGATAGCATTACCGCCATGCGTCTTGGGTTCCTGATGTTTGATCTGATGGCAGCGGTATTTATTTTGTTAACCCTGGGAGCTCTAGGGAAAAAGAAAACTCTGGTTCTAATCTATTTCTGGTCGCCTCTAATTATAAAGGAAACATTTAATTCAACCCATTTGGATATTATTGGCATCGGGTTTTTAACGGGAGCGATTTATTTTCTGGTGAAATCCCGGTTTATAGCGGCGAATTTTTTCCTGGCCTTAAGTGTGCTCGGGAAACTTTATCCGGCAGTTTTGTTCCCCTTTTTTATACGAGAACAATGGAGAAGAAGCAGAAATAATACTTTTAAGTTCGTAACCTGTACGGTTGTTTTTGTTGGAACCATTGGGCTCTGTTATTTACCATTCCTGGATATTGGCACCCAGGTTTTTTCGAGTTTGAAATCATTCAGCACTTACTGGCAAAGCAACGACAGTATCTTCGCGATACTGGTCTGGTTTTATCGGGATGTTGCGGGAATTGCACCGAGGGGCCCCATAGGACTTTCTTATGACGAACCTTCCCTCTGGGCAAAGGGAACGGTTGCTGTGATTCTGGTTGGTGTCTGGTCTTTTCTATTAATACAGAAAGCTCCTCCCGAGGAAAGAAAAGAAGAACACCCGGCACTGGATGGTCTGCGTCACCTGTTTATTATCATGGCTTTGATATTTTTATTGAGCCCGGTACAAAATCCCTGGTACTTGAGCTGGGTGATCCCCTTTTTGTGTTTCTTTCCGGGGCGTTCGTGGTTGTTATTAACAGGTTTGATGGGCCTTTATTACTTGGAGTTTTATTTTGATTATCAGGATATGCAGGAATATATGGGGTGGATTCCCTGGGTAGAATACCTGCCTTATTACTTGCTTCTAGGATGGGAGTGGATGCGGAGACGGTCTTTAAAACACCAGTCAGTACCGGCTAAACAAGTTCCATAAAGGAGCGGATGACTTTTGCGTCGCAATCGGGATAGCGGTTTTTGCGATCGATCAGGATGGCATCAATTCCAAGAGCCTTTGCACCCGTAATATCCGTTGCGGGTTCGTCTCCAATATGAAGTGCCTCATTTGGTAAGGCACCACTTAATTGAAGGGCCTGCTCAAAAATAAAAGGATCTGGCTTGGCCGAGCCTATTACAGTAGAGGCGAGGATGAAGTCAAACTGATGCCCTATTTCCAGGTTGTCCAGAATTTCCTTAAGGCGCGAGTCCCAATTTGACACGATTCCCAGTATGACTCCCTTTTCCTTGAGGCGATCGACTAAACGCGACGCGACAACATCCTCGTAGAGCCGCCAGGCATCCCGACTTCTGAAAGCTTCGTAAATATTTTCAAAACAGGTTTCAAAATCATCCAGACCGCCTGTAGCATCGAAGGTTCGTTTAACAACATCGCGCCAAAATACTCTTTCGACCTCAAGACCCTTTTGCTGTCCAAGCGACTCCATGCCCCCCAGGTCCTTCCAGGCTTTCCGAAAATGGAGATTGAGATCATCTGTCGAACCCGTGAAGCCGAAAGGCCTGGCCTGCTCAGCATACACATCACCTACTGAGGGGTGAACTGTTAGCAGCGTCCCTCCGACGTCAAAAAATATGGCTTTATAGGAATCCAGAGTTCTGGGCAAACCTCAATAACTCCCTGATCAATTGTTGAAAATAATTTTAGAGATAACTGGTAAAGAGATAAAAACCTTATTATCCGGGTTTGAACAGAGAATGCCAAGCAGGAGTGAAATTTTCGAGGTGATTACTTGTCCGGTTGCATAAGAAGATAGACGCCGCCAAGGGATAATAGCAGGCCGCCTACTAAATAAACTATTTGGCTGGAAGCGTTTCCCCCCAGTGGAGGAATCAAGGCCTGCATATTGGCTAAGTAACCCCAGTAAAAACAGGCTAGATAGCCAGTCAACAGCCCAAGCTTATGACGGCCCATGAGTAAACACAAACAAACCAGGGAAAGGACCGATAAAAGCTGGGTTAACGGTATGTTAAGTTGCATATCGGACATTATTTTTTCCTCGAGCTAGTGACTATGGTCCTTGAATACCATGACAACCAGAATGGACATGCTCAATACAATTGAAAGAGCTGCCAACATTCCGGTGGAACTGCTCTGGATCATTTGGACAACTCCAGTGCTATGAGCTTCTACAGCCCAAAGGAAAAAAGCACCTGCAACAGCCAGAAGGCCGAGTTTATGTTTTCCCCAGATAATGGTGAGGGCCATGATGCCAACGATCAGCAAAACATAGTTGAAAGGGATTGAGAATGAGAGGCCGTTTAAGAATTCCATTTTAGTTTCTCCTGAAAGATTGAACGTTGATTTAACCTAAAAAACGTTCTACACAACTAATGGTTTACTGAGCAATTAATATGCCAATCCTGTGATCAGGATTAAAAATATGACCGTATTTAATGAGAACGTATGAAATTAGTCTCATTAAGATGGATAATAAATGTTAAATTAAGTAGGCTCCCTTGGATAAATAATTAATGACAAAAATTGTTAGTATATTTTTTTAATAAGTTTATAAAATCATACACTCCCGGTTTCCCCTACAAGGGCTTGGGGGTAAAGCGAAATTTTGGCGGGAATCCCGAGTTTTAGTGCTGATAAGTTAATAAGAAACAATAACTTATGACCATTAGCGGTTGTAGTAGAGTATCTAGTATAATATTTTGGATTTTAATAACGAGGTGGAATGCAGCTATATTTATTGACATTGAATTAATTTAAGGGGGAAATGTTTTGCTTTGGTTGTGTCAAATGTGCCTTCATGAAATAATGCGAATCGATTTGCCAAAAATGGATTGAATCAAAAATATAAAAAGATACCCTTATAAATTAACAGGTTATGCGTTTCGTTCTAAATCAATTATATGCTTATTTGTTTGGAAAAAATATAAGATACAATCCATTTGGATTGGTAGGCTCCTTAACCTAAACCCAGCCTAGAGGTCTTGGCTTTACTTCCAGGGACTATGAGAAAATCGCTAAAAGGCTCTAAATGGTTTCTTGTCTTGGTTGCCATTACCCTTTGTTTACCCTGGGTTTTTGATTTCAGGTCCCCTCAGCCACCCAAAGTGACTAATATTGAATGGAATTGTGATCAAAGGCCTTGTCGGGTTGGATATGATCTTGAAAAAACAAACGATAAACCCGTCGATATCACCGTTGAAATTCGTGGATTCAATATTGCTAATGACCTGGCAATTCCGAGGCCGAGAATATTGGTGGGAAAACGTGAGTTTAATGAGCATATGGGCTTGGAAATGAAAAAACATTTTTCCAATGAAATTAAATTCACCCGGTATCCTGATGAAATAAAAATCCTGATTAGAACGAATTAGATTAGCTCCATATTGGCTAAACGACAGATGTATCAATGAATAAGCCATTTTACTAATCGTTATATTCTTCTATATTTTCTCAAAATATTATGGGGTCTCCATATAACCGTTATTTCTAGAAAAAATGAACTGCACCAGTGTTTGATGTTCTTTCTCAATTAGGGTAGAATTCGCTTCTCTCCAGAGTGCTTGGGTTCTGAGTTTCAATGCCTTAAGGCTCCCTCTTCCAAGGGTTCTTGTTGTTGAGGCATTGATTCCAGATAATACCGGGTACTCCCCGAAATGAGAAAACCAGTAAATTTTGACCCAACCTGGAAATGGTTGAGCAGGAAGAATTATGGAAAAAACCACATTAGTTCAGTTTATTCGCAGGCAGGAAAAGCTTGCGGATGGCGCTACAGGAAATTTCACCGGTTTAATGAATGAAATTCTGGTAGCCGCAAAAATTGTTTCTCTAGAGGTTAACGGTGCAGGCATTGGCGAAAGTATTTTCGGCCTTACAGGAAAAATAAACGTCCACGGGGAAGAAGTTCAAAAGCTGGACGAACTTGCAGACAACACCTTTTGTAAACTGGTGGGTCAATCGGGAACCGTGTGCGCGATTACATCTGAGGAACAGGAAGAACCTGTCATTATTCCCAAAGAGCATGCAGGAAATTACATTTTCATGATGGATCCCC
>JAJDBH010000129.1 GCA_029261455.1 Nitrospinaceae bacterium | reverse complement strand
ATACCCTTCACGGACTAAGCATGTAGAAGCCTTCGATTGACGACTTTCGGACGGGGGTTCGATTCCCCCCGCCTCCACCATTTTCAGATTCAATACAATCCAAAGAAGTCCAGAACCCCATGGAAACATGGGGTTTTTCTTGTTTTAGGGTCCAGAGCGGGGTAGTATGGTTTAACTAAATCCTACTCTTCCTGGGGGCAACTATGGTGAAAACTCCGAATTCTATAAAATCGAGTTGCCCCTAATATGCCGCTAGATACTGAAATCATTGAGCATGCCCAGCCAGGTATTAATTTGAAAGGCAATCGTACTGGCAAGAGTTATAAGCTCTATGATTCCGGCGGTTTGTTTATGCTTGTCTCTCCAACCGGCGGAAAATGGTGGCGATTCAAGTTTCGATACGGGGGAAAAGAAAACCAGCTTTCCCTTGGTACCTATCCCTTGGTGTCCCTTACCGAAGCACGCGCAAAACGTGATGTCCTTCGCGCTTTGCTAAAGGATGGTATCGATCCCAGTCAACGTATCAAGGAAGAGAAGGCCGCACGGCTTGCAGAGGAAACGCGGCAGTTGGCCGCGTCCCGATTCACTCTGGAAAGCGATGGCGGGCTTTCCCTTCAACTGGGCAAACGCTTCCTCGCCTTAACTCCTGTCGAAACTATGGAGCTTCGTTCTTTTCTTGACGCCAATCGTCCAGAATTCTCAAAGGAGACATCATGCCTCTGACTAACACCGCAATCCACAAGGCAAAACCACAAGAGAAAACTTCCAGACTCTATGATGAACGTGGCCTATATCTGGAGGTCTCCCCCAAGGGTGGAAAATGGTGGCGTTTAAAATTTCGATTCGATGGGAAGGAAAAACGCCTGTCTCTCGGGGTTTATCCCGATGTAAGCCTGAAAGATGCCAGGGAGCGTCGGGACGATGCACGTAAGCTGGTCGCCAAGGGCATTGACCCAAGTGCAAACCGCAAAGCCGAAAAAGAAACAAGTGGTGGGAAAAACTGTTTTGAAGTGGTCGCACGGGAATGGTTTGCCAAATACTCCCGTGATTGGTCAAAGGATCATGCCAACAGAACAATCCGTCGTCTGGAACGTGATGTATTCCCCTGGTTAGGTGAAAAACCTATCGGCGAAATAAAGGCACCGGAACTGCTTTCCGTTATCCAGCGCATTGAAAGTCGGGGGGCCTTGGAAACAGCGCATCGTGCACTGGGAAACTGTGGGCAGGTTTTTCGCTACGCTGTTGCAACAGGCAGAGCGGAAAGAGACCCTTCCGGTGATCTTCGAGGGGCTTTGCCTCCGGCGAAAGGCGAACACTTCGCGGCGGTGACGGAACCCCAACAGGTCGCAGAACTATTACGGGTACTGGATGGTTACGAAGGCACAATAACCGTTGCCAGTGCGTTGCGTCTGGCTCCGTTGGTGTTTGCGCGTCCGGGGGAACTGCGCCAAGCCGAATGGAAAGATATCGATTTTGAAACCAGCGAATGGCGTTATCTGGTGACCAAGACCAACTCCCAGCATATTGTGCCTTTATCCCGGCAAGCCATCGCAATTTTGAAAGAGATTCAACCCGTAACGGGCAGAGGGAAATATGTGTTTCCGGGAGCGCGAAGTAAAGATCGCCCTATGAGCGACAACGCGGTACTGGCGGCGATGCGTCGCATGGGTATCCCAAAAGATGAAATGTCCGGTCACGGTTTTCGCGCAATGGCGAGGACCATCCTTGATGAGGTACTGGGTTTCCGTCCGGATTTTATCGATCACCAGCTTGCCCATGCCGTGCGCGATCCTAACGGTCGCGCCTACAATCGCACTGCCCACTTGCCTGAGCGTAAAAAGATGATGCAACAATGGGCAAACTATCTGGATAAACTTAAAGCTGGCGTTGATATTATTCCTATAAGGCGGGGGGCCTGAGGGCCACTCCCTGGTTATCCTTTACTCATTTTTAAGCATCTTTTCAAGGTCTTCCCACGACTTGAAATATCCCGTCTTTTTAGAATTCCTAGGAAACCATTTAATGCCAGCTTTGCCTACGTCTAGTCGGCCAAATTTCTTGTCGTCATCTGTTCTTATTTCAAAAGAGGTGTATTCTTTTTTCCCAAATGTATGCAGATATTCAATGTCTTGAATCACATCCTTTTTAGCCATGTTCCCTCCTAGTTTTTTTCTTCCAGGGTCCCCAATATTTCCCGGAAGCTGTTCAGGCCTGCTTCAATATTTTCGATGATTTCCTGGGCGAGAATGTCAGGCTCAGGTAAATTATCGAGATCGGTAAGACTCTTATCCTTCAGCCAGAAAATATCCAGACTGGTTTTGTCGCGGGCAATGATTTCTTTATAGCTGTATTTGCGCCATCGGCCTTCGGCGTTCTTTTTCTCACTCCAGGTCTGTTTGCGCTTATGCCGGTTCTCTGCATTAAAGCAGGTGACAAACTCCTGCAAATCTTCAAACCGCAAAGGCTTCTTTTTCAGAGTGTGATGAATGTTGGTCCGGTAATCGTAATACCAGACTTCCTTGGTCCACGGGTTTGGACTGGCCTCATGGTTATCAAAGAAAATGACATTCGCCTTGACCCCTTGCGCATAAAAGATGCCGGTGGGTAAACGCAGGATAGTGTGGAGGTCTGTATTTTCGAGTAACTTCTTGCGTATCGTCTCCCCTGCTCCGCCTTCAAATAAAACGTTATCCGGCACCACTACGGCAGCTTTGCCGGTGGTTTTCAGCATGGTGCGAATGTGCTGAACGAAATTAAGTTGTTTGTTTGAAGTGGTTGCCCAGAAATCCTGCCGATTGTAGGTCAGATCGTCTTTTTCCTGTTCGCCCTCCTCATTGGTAAAACTCATGCTGCTTTTCTTGCCGAAAGGTGGATTGGTCAATACATAATCATAACGATCTCCAGAATCGGCGACCAGGGCATCATTGGGTGATATGGCCGTACCACCATCAATCTCCCCGATATTGTGCAGAAACATATTCATCAGACAAAGGCGACGCGTGTTCGCTACAATCTCGTTACCGTGAAACATTTTCAGTTTAATGAAGTCCTTCTGTCTTTTATCGAGTTTGTAATTATCAGGGTTGGTAATGAAGTCATAGGTTGCCAGGAAAAACCCACCTGTTCCAGATGCAGGGTCAGCAATTGTTTTGCCAGGCTCCGGCTTCATGCATTCCACCATGGCGCGGATCAGAGCACGGGGGGTGAAATATTGGCCAGCACCGGATTTAGTGTCTTCAGCATTTTTCTCCAGCAGGCCTTCGTAAATAGTGCCTTTTACATCCGCACCCATAGCCGCCCATTCAGTTTCATCGACCATGTCGATGACACGAAAGAGTTTTGCCGGGTCTTGAATTTTGTTTTGGGACTTGGTGAATATCTGGCCGAGCATTCCTTTTTGAGTACCCAGAGCCTGCAAAAGGGTGATGTAGTGAACCTCAAGTTCGGCACCTTTTTTGGATTTCAGGCTGTGCCAGTTGTATTTCTTAGGAATCCCCACGTCCCGATTGTGAGGCGGTTTGGAATATTCATCCGCCATCTTTAGAAAAATAAGGTAGGTTAATTGTTCCAGGTAATCGCCATAAGACATCCCGTCTTCTCGAAGGACGTTACAGAAACTATATACCTTGGTTACGATTGATCCCGTGTTCATGCTTCCATTTCTCCTTCGCCCAACTCTTCATACTCATCATCCTGATCCACCTCGGGTCCTTGCTCAACAGCCTTCCCCATAGCCTCTTCTACAATTTGAAGAAGAGCTTTTTTTCTATGCTCAAAAAAAGCATCGAACTGGTCTGTCCTCAGAGTTTCAGGGTCAATAAAATGACTTTTCAAAATTGTGTCCATACCATCATCATTTAACTTAACCTGTTTATGATTTTGCAGGGCATCAATATAAATTGAAGGTGCTTTTTTCCCGATCATCCGGTTAGCTTTATAGGATATGGGGGTCTTGTTGATGATCGAGTTATAAATTGCTGGTTTAATTCCTTTTTGATCGCACCAGGCCTTTGGGAAAATGTGGTGCACATCCAATCCCACGTCCTCTAAATCCAATTCCTGAATAGTGGCTTTCCAAAAAAAGTCCTTTGAGTTTTGACGCAGAACCAGTGTGTTTAATCCCTTATACGCTGCACTTAGACGGGTACGCAATGTATACAACCTATTGGGCTGGAAAGAAGCATCATAAATAGTACGAGGTTCATCTTCATCAAGTTCAATCCATGCCAACAAATCTTCCAGATCATTTGCTACCCTGGTTTCCACCGCGCCACCATACAACTCACCCATGACCCCACACCAATACCAACGGCTGATTTTCTGATTAATTCGAGGTTCCAGCCACCTTTCCTTCAACTGGGATAAAACAGCGGCCAAAGGCACCAGTTGAGTTCTGTATGGCAGATCGCGGGCAGTATAAAAACATTCTTTCCTTAAGAACTTTGCCGCAAGTAAAAAACCCTGTTCAACCTCATTAGCCCAACGTTTATAATCTTCCAGGGTCAAAGATAGAACGGTAACTCGCTTTGCACTGACGGCAGAAACAGCTTTTCCGGTTTTTCCAGAGGCGATATCGTCTTTTCGTCGTTCAAGGGTATGAAGAATGGAAATTGCCTGTAAGAAATCCGTGGGTTCCACCCCCGAAAGTATGGGTTCAACTTTTAACAGATTTGCTCTTCCTTGAACCTTACGGAGGGAACTGCCAAACCAGTCGTCCCGAAGGTTAAAGTTTTCGGCAGCGAAACTGGCTGTAACCAGCTCGAATACTGAAAGCGGAACACCTCCCGTATTGACCTTTTCAAACACAAGACAAACAGCCTCTTTGCTGGTCGTCTTATCCAGTTCAATTACAGGAAGCAGATAACTCCGGAAGGCATTCAATACTTTTTTCCGAAACTGCATGTAGGTGGGCATTTTTTCAGGAGTGAACTCCATAAGGTGCTCTTCCCACGGATCGGAATTTAGAATCTGGTTGCAGGGAAAATAAAATTGTTCGCATTCCTGTTGAGGTGTTGAAAGGTCCAATACAATATCCCGGCCAAAATTGGTTTTCTGTTTTCGGTCTTCTTCAATCGCAATGAAAGCTTCTTCTAATTGATCTTCTTCAAGGGCCCGGTTGATGTCTATATAATAGTGTCTGTTGATCCTCTTACCTTTTTCATTAAATGTTTTTACTGGTTTTTCCAGGGCCAGGACCTGGGTGAGTGAAGTCAATCGCTGCTGACCATCCAGAATCAGTTTTTCGGGTTCCGGTATGGCACCATCAAACTCAACATTTTCGATAGGCCGTACTTGAAAACGGAGCCCTCCCCCCGTTTGTAGCAACATCACTGCCCCTACAGGGAAAGACCGGGCAATACTAACCAAAAGAGAACGAACATGAGTATCGTCCCAAACCCATCCACGCTGAAAATCAGGTAACTGCATCTTTCCCTGCATCAGGTCTTTAATGATTTCGGGTAAGGGAGCTTTAGTGCTATCGAAAGTCGTCATGCGGCACTCTTTCTTTTGGACTTAGTAGTTTTTGAAACAGTTTCCTGATCCGCCTTTTTAGCTTTAATCCGTTCCAACAAAACAGAGGCAGGTTCGTCGTTGGGGTCCTGCGCAACAAGCTGACCTGAGAATGCTTTTTTCAAGATGCTCTGGCGAAGAGAGTCTGCTCTTTGTAGCTCACCATTAATTCCCATTTCCATTTGATCAATTAACGACAGCTTTTCGTCCAAATTAGATACAATTTTATTTTGCTCTTCTATGGAACAATAAGTAAATGGGTAATTAGAAAGCTTTTCACCATTGATATTTGACTGATTAACACCGTCTGTCTTGACCTTATTTCCGTGCTGTTTGGCAACATGAGAATTGAGAAAAAGGTTAAGGTACTGACTATTCACAACACTATGGATATTGTTCACTCGAATAAGATAGCCTGCAAACAGAGCTGGTTGCTCTCCACGGTAGATGGCGGTTTTGCCAACTAGCTCTGGGCTATTTGTTCGATTGAAAAGAACATCTCCGGCTTTTAAAAAATATTTGGTAATTTCGATTTCACTTGAAGTGTAGACCAAGTCGGTCCAATCAAATTTACCGTTTTGAATGTTACCCATGCGTAATACAGGAACTTTTCCAGATTCAGAAGATTTTGCAGAAGTTCCATACTCTACACCACAGGTCATCCAGCCAAGTTTTTCCCAAACCCAACCAGTTGGTATCTCTGCCAAATCTGTCAATTCGCCGTCTGTTATTTTTGAAAGCTTCTTCAATGGGCTCGGTTTCGTCGGTTTCTTGCCATCTTTGCCATTTTGGTCCCATTTTTTGACAGCGGATTCCCATTCTTCGAGTTGTTGCTGGTGGCGGGTTTCACGTTCTTTTTTGATGCGATCAAGAAGTTGGTCGGGAGTTTCGAGTTTGTCTTTATTCTCCTCGCGCCATTGGGCGGTGAGTTTGCCCTCAAAGGCGTGTTTGAGGACAGCCTGGCGGTAGACCTTCAAGTGCTCCCGCGCGGTTTTCAGGCTCTCAATGCCTTTGTCCAGCTCAGAAAACAATTCCTCAATCTTGGCCACAATACGCTTTTGTTCGTTGGTAGGGGGAATTGGAAGTGGTATTTCTTTTGCCTTTGACAAAGGCATTGATGGCATGTTGGCACCGTGTGCATATTTTGCAAAATCTACAGTTGTCATTAAGTAGTAAAGCCATTCACTTAAAATACCGTTGGCAGGGAAAGCTGTGCCAATATGGCTAACGATGAAACTATCCTGAGCAATAATTGCTCTTTGATTGAGTAAAGTAGATGCACCACTTTTAGTGAAAAGAATGGTCCCTTTTGGAAATAGCTTTAGTGACTTAGTACCAGACCCGCTAAGTTTGTCTTTCGTATCACAAATAAACTTAGCTCCATTTAGCTTTCCCATGTCTTGAACCCGCACAAAAGGAGGTCCGTTCTCAGAAAAGTATTGATTTCCTTGAGGAGCGGGATTACCAGCCCCCACTTCAGCAACGTCATCCAACTTAACTCGAACCCAATTTCGTGGTATATCTTGTTGCTCACTCATCAAACCGCCAATGCCTCGTTTAATTCATCAATCAGGCCGTCCATTTTGTCTCCGAAGAGCTGATACATTTTGCCCATCCCGCCTTTGGAATCGAATGGGGTCCTGTCCAGGTCTTCCCGTTCAAAATGGAATGAATTGATTACATGGTCCCGTATCATGTGGAGCCAGGCCATCTGATCTTGGTTGAATTTTTCTCCGCTTCCACTATGGCGTTTCATGATCCAGTCCTGGAAATTTCTGCGGACGGTTTCCGAATAAGGTGAAACCTTTTCATCAATACCGCAGGCCCGACGAATGAGCGCAACCAGGGCCGTGAGTTCGCTGATGGGACGATTCCCCTGATATTCATCCAGTTGGGCATAGGCCTGCCACACACGCAGGGGGGCCAGCCGGGGTTTATCACTTTTCAGTTTATCCATCAACTGGCGGATCATGTCAAAGGTCACTTCCTGCCGCCGTTGTGGTTGCAGGTAAAATAGGGTCAGGGCTTCAATTTCGTCGCGATTGGCTTCCAGGTATTCCTTGAAGTCATTCACCATGGTTTTTGCGTTTTCTACCGCATCGCCTTCCCATCCTGCCCCTGTAACCTCATCCAGGTTGTCATGATCGATGGTCTGTTCTTTATCGCGCCGGATTGTATCGATCAGTTCAATCAGTTCACCATTGAATACCTTCGCCGCTTCCCCGACAAGTTGTTCCTGCGCTTTGGTGCGGGTTTCTTCTCCCGGGTCTGCACCTTCCGGTAATTTGGCAATCTCACAGGCTTTGGCTTCGACCTTATCTGGATCGATTGCCGAGAGCAGATTGCCGACAATATCAGAAAGTTCCATTCCGCCCGCTTTTTCTTTAATGCGGCCCTGATCTTTTTCGTCCAGCTGTTTGTTGAGGCGGGCCAGGCGACCGGCCAGGGAACTGACTGTATCTTCATCACGCGCACCCATCATCACACCCATGGCCAAATCCCGAAGCGATACAGAGGGTTTGGTAATTAGCGGCTGGCTGGCGGTTTTCAGGGATTTCGTTACCCCAATGGCATCGACAATTACATAATGGGTTTTAGCACTGGTGGCGGATGGCGTTACTTTTTTAAGGTCATCATGATCGAGGGTGCGGGTGCCGCGCCCTTTCATCTGCTCAAAATAATTGCGACTTTTGACATCCCGCATGAAGAGCAGGCATTCAAGCGGTTTGACATCTGTTCCGGTCGCGATCATGTCCACTGTTACCGCTATACGCGGATAATAGTCGTTGCGGAACTGGGCCAGCACGGATTTGGGGTCTTCTTCTGTTCTATAGGTGACCTTTTTGCAAAACTCATTGCCTTCGCCAAATTCTTCACGTGCGATTTGAATAATATCATCAGCGTGGCTGTCGGTTTTTGCAAATATCAGGGTCTTCGGGACTTCATTGCGTCCTGGAAAAATCTCCGGCTGTTTTTCCTTAAAGGTTTTCAATATGGTGCGGATCTGATCGGGGTTGACTATATCCCTATCCAGTTGCGTGGAAGAATACACTTCATCTTCATCTTGACGCTCCCAGCGTTTTTTCCGGGTCATGCGCTCCCGCTTCTGAATTTGCTGATCCGTTCTTAAAACTGCACCCTGTTGGGTGATAGCAGTTTCAATGGTGTAAATTTCATTGCCCACATTCACCCCATCGGCAACAGCCTTTTCATGGTTGTATTCACTGACCACATTGCTCCGGAAAAAACCGTAAGTCCGATTATCCGGTGTAGCGGTAAGGCCAATCAGGTAGGAATCAAAATATTCAATGACCTGCCTCCAGAGGTTATAAATGGAGCGGTGACATTCGTCGATGATGATGAAATCAAAAAACTCGATAGGAATTTTTTCGTTATAGACCACGGGCATTGGTTCTTTGGGCTGAACCATTTCGGCTGGATTGATCTCTTCAGCATCTTCCTCAATTGGCTGGTCTTTCAAAAGGGAGTACATGCGCTGAATAGTGCTGATGCAGACCTGGCTGTCTTTTGCCACGGAGGGTGACTTCAGTCTTTGGACGTTATAAAGCTCAGTGAATTTCCGGTTGTCATCGTTCGGTACATAGGACATGAACTCCTGCTCGGCCTGTTCGCCCAGGTTTTTGGTATCAACCAGAAAGAGGACGCGCTTGGCATCGGCATGTTTTAACAGGCGGTAGATTGAGGAGATGGCTGTGTAAGTCTTACCGGCACCAGTGGCCATTTGAATGAGGGCGCGAGGTCGGTCCTCTTTGAAGGATTGCTCCAGGTTTTCTATGGCTGTGATCTGGCAATCGCGCAGGCCTTCATGGTTCAGGGCTGGAAGGGTTTGCAAACGACCTCTCAGAGAATCGTTTTGAGATATCCATTCATTTAAGGTTTCAGGACGATGAAAAGTAAAGACTTCTCTGGAGCGAGGTTTGGGGTCTCGCCGATCAGTGAAGCGGGTTATAACCCCCGTGCTTTCGTATATAAAGGGAAGGGGTTCTTTATTATTCACCCATTTTAATTTGGCGGAAGCGTAGCCTTCGGACTGTTCCTCAACAGTCGTGATATTTTGGCCCGCTTCTTCTTTTTTGGCTTCTATAATCCCGACGGCTTTTTGATCGACAAACAGAACATAGTCAGCTGGACCAACATCGGTATCATATTCCCGCACGGCAATACCGAGGCCCGCACTGGGATCAATCTTCCTTTTATGCTGAACCTTCCAGCCCGCCGCCTCCAACATTTTATCAATGTTGTCTCGGGCCAACTGTTCAGGATTTTGGTTTAATTCGGGCATAGAAACAGTCCATTTATCTGACAGGCCTATATGATAGCCATGGGGAGGGGGAAGTTTGGGTCGTGATATTTTCCAATTCTCGAATATTTGGTTTTAGGATATTCTATGTTGGTTTATACCATCTATTGAGGTGTTTTTCTATGGCCCGTCAGTTTTCTCCCACCCAGTTTTTCCGCCGAGTACCGAACTTTTGTTGGGTCCAGATTCCCAGGAAAATTTAGGAGTTTTTGAATGGTAAACGACCAGAAAATTGCAGGTAATGCGGGACGTGACACATTGCCGGTTGAAGTCCTTGCGGAAATATTATTCAAGGACTCCATTGGACAATTGGAGCAAAAAAGAATTGCGTGTAATTTTTATCCTACGATGAGTACCACGGGGGAAAAAAGATTAATAAAGAATTTTAATAATTTCTCGAATTGGGTTGTTGCCTTGGTGCATCCTAACCCACAATATCACCCTTCCATTGTAGATATTGTTAACACCCCGATTAAAACCGAAGATTTTTATTTTTGGCTTTATAAGAAACCATTTTCCCTATCCCCAGAAGCTAAACTATTCATGAAAGCATTTGAGGAAAAAAATATTAGAGTAAAAGAAATTGAAAAAAGCGGGAATTTAAAAAATAAAACTTCAAAAGAAATACCTTCAATCAAAAATGGTTTTGCAATTAAACTGGAAAAACAAAAAAGAAATAAGAAATGGATTAAAGCCTATCAGAATTTAAAAAAGAAACGGCGCAATATGTCCAAGACTTGGTATTCAAAACAAATCGCAGAAATGGAAATCGCAAATGGTAAAAGTTGGGAAACTATCCGGGACGTTTTGAAGAAACTATAAATTTCCCAGTTGTGAGACGTTGTTGATAATTTAAACTTCCTGAATCTATATCCAAAAAATCAAAAATAATTGGTAGAAAAAGTTTTCCCCAGCGCAATAGTCGTAATTATTTGATTTTGAAGGGTTATTTCTTTTCCCTTGGACAAAAGGAGGCTGGGGTTTTCTACCAGTAGTTGGCTCACCTCCTCATATTCCAGGCTTTGGGGAAAACCTTACCCACCTTTATTCCCCCAAATCCCCCAACTAAGCTGAATCTCAGTTAAGCCAATAACGCTTGAAGGAGATTCAGCATGACTCACACGATTTTAAGATTACCCGAAGTCAAAACCCGAACCGGGCTGTCCCGTTCCACCATTTATTTGAAAGTTGCACAGGGTTCATTCCCGAAACCAATCAGCTTGGGGGACCGGGCCGTTGGTTGGGTTGAATCGGAGTTAGATGACTGGATTAACCAGCAGATCAAGGAAAGTCGCGATGAGACTTTCGAGGAGGAGGATTGGTCATGACACAAAAAAGAGCGGGCCACTCTGGCTGGCACCAGGCGACCCGAAAATCCTTTGACTTGTTTAATGATACCAAAATATTCCCTCACAAAAAAGGGTTGGAAAAGTCCGTTACGGTTCTAAATCGATTGAGAATAAAGTTTTTCAAGCAATTTATTTGCCAGGGAGGGCATTATGCAGACTGACCCTCTTCCTCAATTTCGTAATGCAATGCTGAACGTTGGATTAAATCCACCACAGATCATTCAGCTGGGAAAACTTCACCGGTTTCCGGGAGTGGGTAAACCCAATGGCAACACGGCTGGATGGTGCACATTTTTCTCAGATGGTCTCGGCGGGTGTTTCGGCGATTGGTCTTCCGGCATGTCTGAGCACTGGCAGGCAAGATCAGACAAACCCTTTACTGATGAAGAAAAGGAATTCTTCAAACGTCAGGTAAAGGAAGCCAAAGCCAGAGCTGAAGTGGAGCGGGAGGCGAAGCAGTCTGACGCAGCAGCCAGGGCTAAGTTAATCTGGGATAAAGCGATCCCTGCCGACAAAAGCCACCCGTACTTGATTGTCAAAGGTATCCAGTCTCATGGGGTACGTCAACATCGGAATGATCTTTTAGTTCCTTTGCGGAAAAACGGGAACCTTGCTTCGCTCCAGTTTATCAGTCCGGATGGTACCAAACTGTTTCTGACCGGTGGAGCTATCCAAGGATGTTTCTACTGTTTAGGCTCTGTTGAATCAGGTGATCCCCTGTGTATTGCAGAAGGGTTTGCTACGGGTGCATCGATCCATGAGGCAACAGGTTTTTCGATAACTGTGGCATTCAATGCCGGAAACTTGGAATCTGTGGCAAAAGCTATCCGTAAAAAGTTTCCTTCCCGGCAAATTATTTTGTGTGCTGACGATGATGCAGATATTGAAGGCAATCCCGGATTAACGAAAGCCGGAGATGCGGCACGGTCGGTCGGGGGAATGCTGGCTGTTCCTGATTTTGGTGAAGATCGCCCCAAGGGTGCCACCGACTTCAATGACCTGGCGAAACTGCAGGGTCTTGAAGCAGTACGCGATCAGATTGCCGGAGCAACTTTTCCTGAAGGTGATGGCAACGACTCATTCTCCTCCAGTCATGAGAATGATTGGCCTGTCCCGCAACCTTTGGTTGTCAAAACAGAACCCGACCCCTACCCGCTGGACGCGTTTCCAGACCCTATCCGCTGTGCTATTGAGGAGGTGCATAGTTTCACGAAAGCCCCCATCCCTCTGGTGGCCTCATCGGCACTGGCCGGTTTATCCCTGGCCATTCAACCCTTCGTAGATGTAAAGCGGGCCGAGAAGTTATCGGGTCCTGTCGGACTGTTCCTGCTGACAATTGCTGACTCTGGGGAACGTAAATCCACCTGTGATGGATATTTCACTTCCGCCGTCAAAGAGTTTGAAGAGGAGCAAGCTGAACTTGGAAAACCAAAGCTTTCTTCTTACCGTTCAGACTTTGCCGTCTGGGAAGCCAAGAAGGCCGCGACTCTTGATAAAGTCCGGCAAAACACCAAGGCCCGAAAAGGTACGGATGAGCTTGAACGCATTTTACGAGACCTGGAGGAAAGCAAACCGGTTGCTCCAAGGATTCCTAAGATATTAAGGACCGATGAAACTCCTGAAAATCTGGCATGGGCTTTGTCTCACGAATGGCCGTCTGCCGGGATTGTCTCCGCCGAAGCCGGAATCGTATTCGGTGCGCATGGTATGGGCAAAGATTCCATCATGCGGAACCTGGCCCTGCTCAACACCCTTTGGGATGGAGGAACGTTGCCCATTGGCAGAAGATCGTCGGAGTCTTTTACCGTTAAAGGTGCCAGGTTAACCGTGGCCCTGCAGGTTCAGGAAACGACACTCAATTCTTTCTTTGAAAAATCCGGCGCACTGGCCCGTGGCACCGGGTTTCTCTCCCGGTTTCTTTTGACATGCCCGGAATCAACTCAG
>JAJDBH010000128.1 GCA_029261455.1 Nitrospinaceae bacterium | reverse complement strand
AAATGGTCGGGGCCTGTAGCTCCTGCTCCAGCTCTGCTATGACCCTCAAGATGGGTATAGAACGGGCCTTGAAAAAGGCGATTCCCATGGTACGCTGTATAGAAGCTGTTGATGAATAGTTTCATTAATCCTTCTTGCTGTCCTTCTTGAGTGAGTGAATATGACCGCCGCAAATTGTACCGTAGCCAAACCGGCATCCGCCGGTCTTGCCAAATTCAGAAAATACAAGTTGCTATCCGTTTTCATCATTGGAATATGTCTTCTGACAGGCGGATTGAGTTCAGCCTACGCCGCTAATGAAGCCAAACCGGCCCCCCGGTTTGTTCTGCCTTCACTCCATGGAGAGCCTGTTCGTCTTGATGATTTCAGGGGCCGTTATGTGTTGCTCAATTTCTGGGCCACCTGGTGCGGACCCTGCAAGGTGGAAATGCCCTCTCTGGAAAACCTGAACCGCAAGTTTCCTCCAAGCAAGCTGGCTGTGGTTGGTGTGTCCAACGATATGTTCGGAGCTACTGTGGTCAAACCTTATGTGGAATCCCAGGGTCTGACTTTTCCTATCCTGCTCGACCCAGGTTCGGATGTAAGCAACTCCTTCCACGTACTGTCGTTGCCTTCGACTTACTTGATCGACCCAGATGGCAATATTATCGGTGAGCAAAGTGGAGCGGAAAACTGGTCTGCTCCGGAAACCCTCCAGTACTTTGAAGATCTGCTAAAACAACGCTAACTTTTCAATGGACCCCCAATAATTCGTAATTATCCGATCCGGCAACTCGCAGGCCTTTTAAAGTGCGGCCTGCTCGCAGCCCAAAACATTTTTCAGAGGCGCATTTTTATGCGCTTCCATAGCGCAGGTGATTTTTCATGAAGGGCTCTTTATTCCGGGGATTGTTATTGCTTGCTGTGCTGCTGTGCCATGCGTCTGCAGCGCTTGCCCATGGCGATGAACCTCATAGCACCGATCCATCACGCCTGCCCGACCAGGCCCTCGAAAAAGACATGGTCTTCATTCCTGCCGGCCCCTTCGTTTTTGGTACCAATAAGAAGGACACCGGAACGGCGCTGGAACTTGGCGTTCCGAAACCCTTCTACCGGGACGAACAGCCTGAACAACATATTCTCGGCAAAGGCTTTTACATTGACCGGCATGAGGTGACCAACAAGAGGTACGCGACTTTCATAAAGGCCGTTGATTATTTCAAACCGCCGCATTGGGAAAAGAAAACATCCCCTGAAGGCCAAGCCGACCAGCCGGTGGTGTGGACCACCTGGTTTGATGCCGCCAACTACTGCAGCTGGGCAGGGAAACGTCTTCCGTCTGAAAAAGAATGGGAGCGGGCCGCACGCGGAAAAGATGGCACCGAGTATCCATGGGGCAACGAGTTCAAACTGGAAGCCGCACACCTTTCAGATAAAGCCGGCTCTAAAACCGCCTTGCAAAATGTCGGCTCCTATCCTGCCGGAGCTTCACCGGAAGGCGTACAGGATTTAATTGGTAATGTCTGGGAATGGGTCAACGACGACTATAAGTCCTACCCGGGAAGCACATTCAAAAGTGATGATTTTGAAAGCGGAAGCAAAGTATTGCGCGGGCAGTCTTCCGCCTATATCGGGCACTTCCCGGGAGAATCCTACAATATGATCCTGAAAGAATTCGCCCGAGCGGGTTTTCGCCAGTACAGCAACCCTGATGTCGGCGCGTCAGATGTCGGTTTCCGCTGTGCCAGCGACAACAAACCACCCGGCTTTACAGAGGGCATGCGATTCGCCAAAGCAGGCGCAACTCCTGGAAACTCGGCTGGCTCGTCATTTTCCAGCAGTAGTCCTTCGACACCGTCCGGTGAAACAGAAATGTCCAGTCAAAGCGAATCATCATCAGGCGGATTCAATCCCTTCCAGCCGGACACCAGTTTGCCCACGCAATCCGGGATTCTGGTTCTGGTCGTCTTGTCGTTCGTCGCCGGGTTGTTCAGCTTTTTATCCCCCTGCACGTTACCCATTCTGCCAGCTTATTTTGCCGTGACCGCGCAGACCGATCGCGGCCGCATGACACTAAACTCCATTGCATTCTTTTGTGGACTGGCTGCCTTGTTTGTTGTGATGGGCGGGTCCGCAAGCTACCTCGGCGGAATGCTACGCGATTACCTGAACGAATTAACGGTAGCGGGGGGTGTGCTCGTCACAATCTTCGGATTGATGACCCTGTTTGGCAAAGGGTTTTCTGGTGCGACCATGAAAACCCGTCCGGCCACTACCTTTTTCGGGTTCTTCCTGTTCGGTGCAACGTTTGCTCTGGGCTGGACGCCTTGCGTCGGTCCCATCCTTTCCGGCATTCTCATCCTCGCCGCCTCTGACAGAACCATTCTGCAGGGCATGGCGTTGCTGTTCTTTTTCGCACTGGGCCTCGGCCTGCCACTCATCGTGATCGCCGCCTTCTGCAGCAACCTCAGTAAAGACAGCTTGTTCTGGCGGATGCTCCGGGGCAAAGGATGGACCGTGCAAATAGGCAGTTATCCTCTCATCCTCCACACCACCAACCTGTTCAGCGGATTTCTGCTGATCTTCCTCGGCCTCGCACTCAGCCTGGGCTACCTCACTTACTTCAACAGCCTCATTCCGCTCGAACTGCAAGTCTGGTTCAACGGACTTGAAGAAGCCGTCGTCGACTGGATCACCTGATTCGCTTTCAAATCAAGTTTAAATAGTTTCCCGTAATTTATAAGTGAGTTGTTAAATATTAATCTTGGGAAGTTTATGAAAAATATGTAGTCAAATAAAGATTTGACCCCATTCCAAAACCTGAGCCGCCCAAGAAAGTGGAGTAAACAAGAGACCCTGAAGAGTCGAATTTGGTCACGAATGCATCGCGATTGCCTCCAAGAGAACCCTGAAAAGCATTTAATGTTGGGAAGTTTGGTGAATAGGTTAACCCTATTAATTTAAATAAGCGGAATATATGAAATTAAAGAATCGCTTTTTATTTTCCAGATATTCCGGAAACCTTGAAGTTAAGATTTCGTGCATGCGCTTAGCCTTTTCTTTTTGACCAGATTCAGCATAAATTTGAAACAATGAAAAATAGGCACCCGCATCATCTCCATCGTCTATTTCTAACTTTGTTTTAAAAGTTTCTTCAGCTTTTTTGAAATTATTTAAAGCAAAATGTGCCATGCCAAGGAACCAATAGGAATATAAAAATTCAGGGTTAAGTTGAACAGTTTTGTTTAAGGCATCCAATGCCTCTTTGTACATACCTGCCCAAAAATAATTCACCCCAAGAGTCCACCAGGCTCCATGATTATTGCGATCAGTAGCAACCGCCCGTCTTGCCAATGCAATTGCCGTTGAAAATTGCATCCTATCTCCAAACTCACTAGATTGGGTGATTAATTCTACTGTATCCAAACCCTGGTAATAAATTGGGTCAAGAGGTGGCTCCTTCTTAAACTTGAGCTTTAAATTTTCTTTTGTCCATTCATTGCCTCTTATAGTGATTTGTTTTTCAATAGTTTCAAATCCTTTTGATTCGACTTTTAAAGTCAAATTTCCGGAAGGAAGCCCTAAATATTTTTCAGGAAAATAAGGCTCCATATTTCCATATTCTTTGCCATTTATTGAAACCCGGACATTATGAACGTTGACGCTGATTTGCAAATCTCCCTTCCGGTCCAATTGGACGGAGGTTTTTGGTTGTGAAGTTGGTGGGGCAAATGATGGATTCTTCTTTGTATTGGGAGCTGTCAAATCCAGCTTGGCTGATTCAATGGAAAACACAAAGTCTCCCTTGTCGAGGTGCGGGTTTCTTATCTTGCCATATTGGGGATGTTGACTACCCTGAGAATAGTTGACCACCTTTTTTTGCAGAAACTCGCCCAATTCTACGCCAGTCACATATCCGTCCTTATCTAAATCTCCTTCTCCCTCTAGTGCACTGATGAACTGGTGGCGGAAAATACTTTCATCCGGCACAGTTTCATTGGCACTTCCCGCCGTGATGAACTGCCTCACCGGCTTACTGGTCTTATAGGAAATATTCTCCGGCACGGCCCGGCTGAGCGCAAAGATCGATCCCGAGAAACAACTGTCAAACAGGAACAATGCGTGTTTGGATTCTATCCTCTTGGCAAACACCTCCATCTGTTCCATATCAAGTGCTTTTCTCAGGAACCCATTCTTATCCCGGTTGGGGTTGGGCGCATCCTTCGGCACGATGTAACCCATATCTCCGCCGTAGGCCAGTTTCAATGTATGACCGTGACCTGCGTAATAAAACAGAAGGCGGTTGTCCGGATTATGTCCGTAGCGATCAATAAAATGGCGGTAGGCATTTTGCAATTCTTTCCGGTCGGGGTCCATCACGGTTTCAACTTCAAACCCCTGAGCTTCCAAAGCGGCTTTGACCAACTGCACATCCTTCTTTACGCCGGGGAGGATCGGCCAATCCGTATACTCAGACACGCCGATCACCAGTGCATGGCTTTCCTGATACAGCCCGACTTGTTTGCCGGAGGTATCCTTGATGACAATACCGGCTGAAACACTGGAGGAATTGATGGAAAAGGCAAGAATGCAAAAAAACAGGCACAAGAAACCTGTGTGCTTGCTAAACATTGAATTTAAGAAAACTCTCATGAGATATTTTGTATTTTAAAGATAAAGGATTGGAATGAAATGTTTGATTTTCATTCGATGAAACTTTGCTTTCGGAATTCCAAATTATATTATACGCTAGTCCAGAGTCAAGTTTAGAGGTCTGAACTGTCCTCTTCCATCAGGCAAAAATTTACAATGATAAAGGGGTCACCCATTTGCAGATTCCATGTCAATAGACGAGCGTGTCCCTTCCCTCCAGAACTTCCCATTCCCTCACCTTCCACTCAAAAAATATTTTTTAAAACTTATTTTTTCAATAGGTTATAATGTCATCGCTCGGGTATGGTTACTTTGGCCCGATGAATCCAACCTGCTTTTCAATAGAGACCATGCGCATATCCCATATCCTGCTCATCCTGACATTGTTCGCACTCACCGCCTGCACAGGCGCTGAGTCCATCACCAAAAAACGCTGGGA
>JAJDBH010000127.1 GCA_029261455.1 Nitrospinaceae bacterium | reverse complement strand
CGGCATGTAGGCCAGTTTTTTTTGCAGTTCGCGAATGGGTTCTATTTTAATTGATGCTTCCCGGGCTGTCGGAGTGTTTTTGATCGGCTCGAGATAGAAAAAATCGGGATGGACTCCACGCTCAATTTTCGCGCAGGATTCGCATTCACCACAGGCATCCAGAGGATTGGTTCCCTTGCAATTGAGGGCCTTGGCCAGTGTAATGGCGAGCTTTTTTTTGCCAACACTATCCGGTCCATAAAACAGGTAGGCGTGTGCGACACTGCTGTTTTGGAGTGCGTTGGTCAGTATTCTTTTGGGTTGTGACTGGCCCAGAATCGATTTGAATGACATGGTAAAAACATTGGACTTACCTATTCTCCAAGTAATGGAAAGAAGAGACAGGGAAGGGTTTCGTGTTTGAAATATCCGGTTCGTAGCCCGGTGTGGAAAAGCGATATCGCCACAACTCCTTAAAGGAATTGATGTTATCCAGAGTCCACTTAATTCTTATCTTAATACAGGGGCTCTTGGGTGTAAATTAAAAAGGGCTTTGGATAATTGTTTTGTTTTTGACAACTCTGGTCTGTTAGTCTGCTGGGGAGGCAGACTTGTGAGTGCCCTTTAATTTTTTCTCATCTTTATATTTGTAAATATTGAAAAGATGGTTCAATTGAGGTTATAATCCCCGACGATTTTGTTACAATTATTTGGATGCTCTGTGAAACCAGTTTGTAATAGGATAGATTAATGGCCACCAAAGAAAAATCCAAGCGTAGCGTACAAAGGAAACGAAAACCAAAGATACTGGCCGTTATCAACGATGCCTGTACCGGTTGTGGCGGTTCGCCCATCTGCATTACTGAATGCCCGGTTGATCTTTGTATGTATGAAACTGATAACCCGGATGCCCCGGCTTTTAATCGTGTTCATGTAGATCCCTTGCTGTGCATTGGCTGTAAAAAATGTATCACTAAAGGGCCAATGGATACTCTCTTAGAAGGTTGCCCTTGGGATGCGATAGATATGCTACCCCTCGATGCTTACGAAGCTAAATTCGGAACCCTACCCTATTAAAAGAAACCCGAAATTTAATTGTGAACAGGAAGTTTTTTAAATGGTCTTCAGGTCGCATTTACACTGAAAAATGCTTCTTGTTTCTAATTTAATGCCTGATTTAATGGGGTTTACGTGAAATTCTCAAGCATTTGAGCCGATTAAGTCGAAAAAATAATTTTTTGGACAACCCCATGACGTTGAGGTATGATGGGCCCGATTTCCTGCTAGTTCCTCCCAAGCATTGAATTAATGAGCAATAATAACGGCTTCCGTCAGGGTATGCAGATTGCGTTCAGACTGGGAACTGAACTGACGGTAGCTACGTTTATAGGTGCAATGCTGGGTTATGGTGTGGATCGATTTTTCGATGTCCGGCCTTGGGGTTTGGCGATTGGGGTTGTTTTGGGTGGGGCCGCAGGTAGCATGAATGTTTATAGAGCGGCCATGTTGATGACTTTAGAAGAGCAGAATACTGAAGAAGACGATAATAATTCCTGACTTGGATTAGATTTAGACTATGGAAAGCCCGTTACATCACTTTGAAGTTCACACTATTATCCCTATTCATATAGCTGGATTGGATCTTTCTATAAATAACGCTGTGGTAGCGATGTGGGTGGGTTTAGCCATCGTTGCGGGGTCCTTCATGCTGGCGGTAAGTCGGGGGATCTCTCCCATACCGGGAAAACTGCAGAGCATTTTGGAAATTTCTTTGGAATTCATACGCAGTATGGTTTATGAATTCATCGGGGAAGACGAGGGTAAGAAATATGTTCCGTTCATTGCCAGCCTGTTCCTTTTTATTCTGGCTTGTAACCTGATCGGACTGATTCCTGGCTCCTACACGATCACCAGCCAACTAGCGGTGACCGGTGCTTTTGCCGTGGGAATTTTTATTCTAACTTTGGTGATTGGGTTTGGAAAACACGGCATGCATTTTTTAGGGATCCTGGTGCCGCCGGGAGTTCCCAAGATCATGATTCCGTTGATGGTTCCTATTGAGATTATTAGTATGCTGGCGCGTCCTATTTCATTAGCGGTTAGATTGTTCGCCAATATGACGGCTGGGCATACCGTTCTTGCTGTATTATTCGGGCTGGCTATGACAGGGCCTCTATGGTTGGGCTGGCTACCATTTGGATTCACAATTGTGATTAACGGATTGGAAATCGCCATCGCATTTATTCAAGCTTATATTTTTACAACGCTGACATGTGTTTATATTGGCGATGTTATCAAGCTGCATTAATTATTTTTTGACAAAAACTTAGGAGGGTAGAATGGGTTCAGAAGCTGCTGCATTAATTGGAATGGGATTGTGTGCCGCCGGTTTTTTTGGTGCCGCTTTGGGGATCGCCTATATTTTCGCGAAAACCATTGAGACGGTTGGGCGTCAGCCTAACGCAGAGGCCCGGGTTGCCAAGTATTGCTGGATTGGTTTTGCGCTGGTAGAAGCTATTGCGCTGTACGCGTTGGTTATTGCTTTTATTATCATGCCGTAAAAGGGGTAATGGCCGAGTGCCATTTCTCTGTTGGACGAACTTTTCATAAGGATTGGATATGCCACAATTTGAACAGGTTTCTGTTTTTGGCTCACTGATTTTCTGGTCGGTACTTTCTTTCGGGCTTTTGTTTTTTATTCTCAAGAAGTTTGCTTTTCCTCCCATTTTAGAAGCTCTGGAAATGCGCGAGAAAAAAATCCGGACTGATATTGAAGACTCCGAGAAGCTGAGAAATGAAGCGCAAGAAATCAAAAGGGAACTGGAAGAAACTCTGAAGGCTGCACATGGTAAGGCCGAGACGATAGTACAGTTGGCCCATGATGAGTCCAAGAAGGCCCAGGAGAAAAGCCTTCAGGAGACCGAAGCAAAAGTGCGGCAGATTCAAAAGGACGCAGAGCAGGAAGTTTTGAACTCGCGCAACAAGCTTCTTCAGGAGGTCCGCAGTTACGCAGCGGCCTTGACGATAGCCTCGACAGAGAAATTTCTGAAAAAGGCTCTCGGTGATGAGGATAAGAAAAAGCTTGTGGAAGAATCCATTGAACAAGTGGTTCAGGAACTAGAAAAACGTCAACGAAATTGACACGCTAATTTAAGGCTGAACGATGCTTGAAAATCAGGTTGGAAAAAGATATGCAGAGGCCTTGTCAGGAAATATTTCTGATACAGGCGCGTTGGAGAAGGCCCTTGAAAGTTTAAAAGCCTTCAAAGACGCCATGAAGATAGAACCACAACTGGAACAGTTTTTTAAGCATCCTTCTATATCTTCGGAGAAAAAGAAGAACGTAGTTCTGGATATATGCAGTCGGCTGGCGGTGGGAGAAAAAGTGTCCAATTTAATGATTCTGCTTAATGAGCGGGACAGGATGCTCTTTCTGGGAAAAATCGTCGAATACTTTGAGTTGGAGGTGGATAGCCGATTGAACAGGATGCGGGTTCAGGTCACTTCTGCTCACCCTTTGACCACAGCCAATACGGACCGATTGAAAGCCGCGTTAAATAAAATTTTAGGGAAAACTATTTTGATCGATACCGAGGTGGATGAGTCGTTGATTGGCGGCATCATGTTACGCATCGG
>JAJDBH010000126.1 GCA_029261455.1 Nitrospinaceae bacterium | reverse complement strand
GGAATCTTGATTTGTGGAATTTCAAAAGGAGGTTTTTGCGAACCTCCACCACCACCTTTAAATCGGTCTTCGGGGCCTTTCGGCTCATGTAAATCGTCCCAGGGCATGTTTTTTAAGTCACAATAAAATTAGAGGAATGTTGATCGGGATACGCTATCAGACTGCTCAGGTCTTGTCAATCACAAGGCATAGACCCTGTAATAACTTTGGGTGTGGGTCAGGCGAAGTTGTAGGCAAAGCATCCACTGGAGCAACGTACCATATAATGAGGGCAGCTTTTGCAGGGCTCGTTCGGCTCTGCTTCGAACACATGGCCGAGAAACTTGGTATGCATTTTGGTGATTGAAAGTTCGTTGATCTGTTGGAAGTCCTGAATATTACCAAGCTTTTTATTGTGAAAAGGAAAACAGTTGAAACAATCCCCCTTTGGATCGATGTCCATGGGGCTGTCATCTGCGCATCCGAAATAAAAATCCCGATCCTTCCATTCTGTGATATTGGGGACCGACTGGCTGCCGTGGTAGAAAAACCGCTCCACCAAAGGGTATTCGTCCTCTTCGATTTCGTCCAAAAGACAAGGCGGGAAAGAGCAATCAAAACGAAAACACATTTGCGGGAACTCTTTAACCATGTCCAGCATCATCCGTCCCATTTTTGGGTAGTCTTTTATAGGTAATGAATGGTTACTCTCTTCCCCGACTATTGGGAATGCCGGACTAACACGAATTTTATATTTTTGCCCTTCAGGCAACCCCAGGTTTTGATAGATTTCATCAATTTCCCAGCACTGAGTCGATAAATCCTGGTCGACGGAGTATAGGTTGAGGCTGAACATGAGCCCGAATCCATTTTTACTGAGAACAGCTTCTGCGACTTCCCGGCAACGGGCATGATTTTTTTCAGAGATGTTCTCCATCGTTTGCCAGTTAAGGAGAATAGAGAATTGAATCTGGCGCTCAATACTGCCTCCACGGCCTACGGTATGTAAAAGAAGGTCGAGAACTTTGTCCGGCATCAAGCCATTGGTGAAAATCCCTAAAAAGGAAAAAGGTTGCATGCTTTCCAGGGTTCGAGACAGAATATCGTTGAAATGCGGATGCAGGGTGGGCTCACCTCCCATGAAATTTATGAGAGAGGCATTTTTTACCCTGGGCAAAAGCTCGTTAAGGAAAAAGCCATAATCCATGGACTTATCAGGAGTTTTGACATTTTCCTCCATATACTCATCCGCAAAGCAGTAATTACATTTTAAATTACAATAGCTGTTCAGAATAATATTCAGGGGTCAACTCCATTGTTTTCTGTGGAGGCAACGTTACCCTGCAGGTTTAAACCGATTCAAACCCGACTATTGCTGGTGATGCTCAGCAATGGATATGGCCTGGCCACTTATGTGATCTGCATGAAAAACAGACTTTCCCTAAACTTAAAGGATATGTGAATTATGTCAGAAATCACCTTTTAATTGTAGGGATAAATGAGGTTTGGCTAGATCTCTGTTAGAATTGCAAAAGAAGTGGACTTAAATTATCTTGAAATCAATCTATTAAAGAGTCAGAATAAAGCTTACCCAACCCAATTAAAGAGAGAAAAATGCTAGCTTTCGCCAAAGATATCACTCAAAACCAGCCTAAAAACTCTAAAGAGTCTGAGAACGATGAGTTGAAACAATATATGGATTATCAGCGAAAACTGAACCATGTGCAATTGGTTCACCATGCGCTTGATTACGCGAAGAACCATTTACAACTCAATATTCAGAAAGCAGATGGAAATGAGGAGCAGTTGAATGAATATCTTCAGAATGCTTTTCCCATCTCTCACCGATTTGGTGATGCAGAAAAAATTATGCTCTTACTCAGGAAGTTGGCTAATGGTCAAAATGCTTCCAATAACTGGTATCGGATGAATGCCTATTATCATGCATTGGTGCATGACAGCATGAAGCGGTTTGTGAAAATTTATAATCAACTTATTTTGGATTCCCCGGATAAGGCAAAAGAATATGAGGCTTCCGAGGGTGTTCAAATCGATTTTGATGACTGGGTGTATTTATATTTTCCTGACCTGGATTTTCATATTGGTCAAGACCTTGGCTATACGCATTACCCATTTGCCAAGCGAAATAAAGCCATTGAGGATGAGATTGAAAAAAGGATGGAGTCGGGCAACTCCAAGGAGGAGGTGTTGAAGACCATTAGAGACGAATATGAAATGGATGATACTGCCATCAAAATTCTACTGGAGAAGCCCATCGGTAATGAAGATATGGAGCTTTTTTATACGTCAGTGGAAAATCCTATATATGAGGCACTCACTGAAGTCGAAGATGGAAGGTGGGGTGTCATGGATGGAGAGTCCCTTCTAGAGCACACCTATTATATGGGCTCCCATTTGAAAGTCTGGGAGTGGCGGAAACGAGAGGAAGTGGAAGAAGAGGCCGAGTCAGTGATGAAAGAACTCAGCAAATCCTCCCCAAAATAGAAGATCTTTGTTCCTATTAATTTCGGAAGGGCTATAGGTTTGAATTTTTCAAAGAATACGAAATGACTTGATCAGGCCGTGCCATAAGGCACGGCCTTTTTTTACTTTGTTTCTTCATCTTTTATAAAATGGGGGAGTTATGAAAACTTCTAAACTGATTGTAGCAGTGCTGGGAATTCCTTTGATATTTGGCTTAAATCCAATCAACGGATGGAGTCAGACTTCTGATGTTGAGGAGGGTTTACAAGAAAATCGCCAGCAACGTAGGGAAGATTTCCAACAAAGACGTGAAGAGCGTCAAGAAAACCGTCAGGAACGGGGAGAAGCCAGGCAGGAAAGGCGACAAGACCGCAATCAGGATTCACAGCAACGGCGGGGAGAACGGGGACGAAAAGAGTTTGGCCAAAAGCAAGGTGAAGAGCGAGGCGGCCAGGGTCGAGGCCGACAGGGAATGAGGCAACAAGGAGGAGATCAGGGCCGAGGTCAACAGGGAATGGGTCAACGCAGTGGTGGTAAAGGTCGAACGAGCCAGGGTGGAGGTCAACGTAAAAGGAGATAATGTTTAATAATGCAGGATTATTTTTTCTTCTTCAAATTGAAGACCCCGTGCTGAGAGGTAGTTAGATATTTGTTCCAGGCTTTTTAGGGCTTGTAAGTTTTTATGAATGGTGTTGAACCGTTTTAACCCTGCTAACGGGACTCGTTTTAGTTCTGGAGCCTTGATGATTCCAAGTAGATCACTTTTGAGCCATGCCTCAACATTCAGGTTACCGTTTTTCAAGACGATCTTTACCCGGTGAGGGGTTGCCAGTTTGAGTTTGGCTCGGGTGTCCATGATGGCGGGTTTGCTCTCTTCTGGATCGAGAAACAAAAGCAGTCGGTCGAGAGTCTGCGCCCCGATTCGTGTGATGGCAATTTTCACGCTCAACTGATCGAGTGAAACCGGCTGATTTTCTGACCCGGTTTGTATTTTAAGTCCCACTTCCAGATTGCCGTCTACTTGAGAGTCGACGTTCTCATCTGTCTTTAAGGCAAGAAGTTTGGAAGAGTCGATCCCTGTAAACTCTGTTGAAAATTTTATAACCGGCCCCTGCTTGTTCTGGGTCAAGAACAGGTTGCCTGCTACCGTCCCCCCAAGCACATCAAAGATAAATTTTTCCGTCATTAAACGATTGTCTTTGAACACCACGTCCAATCCTATGTCTTCCAGGACTTGCCCGCTAACTTCTAGTGAGTCGGCTCGGATGATATTTTTATAGCGGGAGAAATTCCTTAGTGGGGTGAAGAACTTTTTTTGCCCGGGGGAAAACCCGATAGATTTGTCTTTCATCTGTTCTGGGTCGAGATCCAGATTTTTACTGTAGGGGAAGGTGCCGCTCAAGTTGTTCAGGGCTATCCCGGAAGGCAGGCGCAGGCAAAATTTTTCGAATCCGACACTTCCTTTCAAGCTTAATGTTTTTCCGGCAGTTTGTTGGAATGTTGTTTTTGACGTGATCGTTCCCTGTGCTTTCAGGTCGCCAAATAATTCTTCTGAATTTGTAGTGATGGCTTGGGTGATATCAAGAGTGTTTGTTGTAAGAAGTTTGATGTTTAATTTGTTTAAGAGCTCTTTGGTGTGAAGCGAACGTCGGCCTTCGATGAAAGGTTTTAATCCATTGATATGCCCTGCTAGAGAATGTTTTACTCCTTTATCAATTAATTTCAGTTGATGTTGTTTGATCTTGAGGTTATTCAGGTTGTCCAGGGAATAACGAAATTCAAATTCAGGGTTCAGGGAGACTCCTTTTAATCCTTTAACCATTCCAGAAAAATTTCCAGAAAGGTCCCCCTGACCATTTTTAAAAACCAGTTGGGATTTAAGGTTCAAAGATTCAGCGTGGACCTTTTCATTGTCCAAGAACCCATTGTCCAGGAAAACTTTCATGGAGGCCTCTGATCTGGTAGGGGTGAGTAGCTGGGTCCATAATGGGTCACCGTTGTCAGTTAGGTTTCCTTTGATCTTCAGGCTTGCGCCCAGGGTTCCCCCTGTTTTTAGGTGCTCCTGCCCTGCCTTGAACTTGTCTGGCAGAAGACCCCAGAGTGAAGCCAATTGAAGTTTTTCCATTTTCCCGTCTAATTCGAAATCTTTCCCCCATTCTTTCAGGGTTGCCTTTAATCGAGCGTTGACCATATCCGGAATTTTCAAAAGAAAGGTGTCGAGATTTACATTCCCGTCCTTTAGATTTTGTCGGCTCAACGTTTGAAGATTGACCGATGCCAAACTCACAGAAATATCGTCCTGATGAAAAGAAGGTTTGCCGATTCGGGTTTTCTGGGAAAGACGAATCCGGGTCAGGGATTTGTCATGCACATCCAGGCTGAACTGGGAAAACCATCCGTCAGTTTTCAACATTTTTAAGGCGGACAGGTTCTCGAAGGAAAGGTGTCCTTCCACTCGGGAGTTGCGCACATCATCGGGCAGTATGTCTGCCTTAAGTTTGGTTTCGCTCTTAAAGTCTGCAAAGGATAAGGTGAGGCCACTCAGGCTTGCTAGTTCTACGCGGGTATCCAACTGAATGGGCAGAGTGCCGAATTGGGGTTTTAAATTATGAAACCCTTTTGTTGTTAGTTTAGTGTCGAGTTTAAGTGTATTAGTTTTCCACTCGCCCAAGACTTCGGCGCTCTTGAACTCTGCGTGGAAATTCAGGTGTGAGACTCGTATTCCTTTGTCGACATGGAACTCTAAAGGAAAAGAGACTCGTGTGTTTAGGTCGTTAATCTTTATGGAGGGTTGTTTTAAATGAGTGGTCAGCCCTGCCATCTCAAGGTCGGTCTGGACTTTTAGTTCAACGGGCATATAACTTTCGTTAAGTTTTCCGGCTATTGACGTTTGAGCGCGGGCTGTTCCTTTGATGCTGTTTTTCAGGACAGTGGTGAATTTTTTTGGGAGTTGGTTTGCTAATTCTGCAAGGTTCATGCTGATGTTTTGTTCTAGATCCACGGAGCCTTTGCCGAAATTTTTCAGGGTTCCTGCTATTGCACCGCTGGCTAGGGTTCCCAAGCTATATGAAAGTTTAAGGTTGTTGAGATCGTTTTTTTTGAGATGCCCGGAACCTTTTGCATGAACCGGAAGATAAATCCCTTTCGATTCAGGGTGGTCGTAGTGCAGGGATTTCATGTTGGTGTCAAACTTCCAAGTTACATCGTCCTTGCCTTTGGCGGTGAGACTTAAGGACTGGTTCCAGTCTTTAATTTCAGCCTTTTGTGCCAGCCCTTTTTTTAAATTCATATTTATGTTGAGAGCAGCTTTCTTCAACTGAGAGTTTTCAAGGATCACTTCCTTCAACTCAAGGTTGGTGTTCATGCCTTCAAGTCGAACTTTTTGGTCGGGATGATTGACCCAAAGGTTTTTCGTCGCAAGGGTTCCCCCGCTCACATTCAGACTTTTCAGGGCAAGTTTGTTTAACTGACCGTTGATCTTTACGGATGCTGCCTCCAAAAGACCTTTTCCAGAAATGGGTGGGAGCCATTGCTTGCCCCAGCCAAGGAGATCCTCCAGTTGAAATGAGGCCTGGTCGATCATCAGTTTGAAGGAGGGGTCTTGAGAAAAATTAGCGGCACTGCCTGATACCTGTATGCGATTGTTTTTACCCAAAGACAGCCAGAGTTTACTCAGGTTCAAGGTTTCGGGTTTCAGAGAAACATCTGCATCCATATCCACAGCGACATCTGGCAAAGGTGTGTTGACCATTTGTGTCTGCGTATTTTTTAAGCCAAATTCTCCGGTGATATGTAGTCGTTGGAGATCTTTGGCTGAAAACTCTAAATTAGAGAAGACGCTAGACTGAAAATTTCCATCGCTGGTAGATTGAAAGCTTATATTGGGCTCGGTGCCCGGCTCCATGAGAACTTTCAGTTTCAGATCAAAGGCTTCAAGGTTGGCTTTGCCCCTGGCTACCAGGCTGAGCCCAGCAATATGACCATTGAGCTTTCCATCCTGATCCAAGCGGGCGGAAGCCTGACGAATCATCACTTCTTTGATATCGACTTCTGCCAGAGGGAAAGGTGACGAAGGTTTATCCTTGTCTGTCGGTGAAGTGTTTCCAGGTTCAAGTAGAGGCTGAAAGTTCCACACTCCATTTTTTGAAATTGCTGTTAGTTGAGGGTGGTCGATCAGAATCTGGTTGATGACCAGTTTTCCTAGAAGAAGCTGGGTTAGATCATAATCGAGAACGATTTGTTTTACTTGGGCCACCGGATTGGATGAAGAGCCTAATGTTACGTTGTCCAGCTGCATGCCGCTGAGCAGGCTGAAACCAAGGTTTTGGATGCTGAGAGGTAGTTGGAGTTTTTGAGTGACTTGCCCTTCAACAATCTCTTTCACTTCATCAGCAGGGAAAAAATATTCCAGAACCAGACCAGCGGTTGCGATGAGCAGAAAGATGAAAAATATTGAATACATCAGTCCGCGAAAAAGAATTCTTCCGACTGATTTTCTTTTTTTCGGGGTAGGGGGAATTTCCTCTGGCTGATCTGCAGAAGAAGGTTTTTCTTTTTTAGTGCTTTCGGTTTCTTCTTTCATTAAAAATCAACCTGTATTGTTCAGAAACTGTTTCAGGAATGCGGTCACTGCCAGCGCGTTATCTCTTATGAATTCCAGGTCGAGGGTTTCTAATGTATCGCTGGGCTGGTGGTAGTTAGGGTTCCTGAAAAAAGCTGTGTCGGTGATCATGACGGCAGGGATTCCTGCGTCCCAAAATGGGGAATGGTCGCTCAACCGGACTTCTGAAAAATTTTCTCCCTGTCCCGGAACCACCAGGGTTTCAACTTTAAGGGCAGGAGTAGAGAGGGCCATTTTCTGGGCTAGAGCCTGTGCCAGACCTGCCGAGGGCTCATTTCCTACAACCGCAATAAAGTCCCCGGTATCGGGGTACTGGCTGGGGTCTACGTATGGGGGATAGGATTGAGAGTTGGGTTGTGGATTTTTGAATCCGACCATTTCCAGAGAGATCATTCCAGAAATTCGTTTTTTTCGTTCAGGGTCGTGGTCGATAAAATGTTTGGCACCGATGAACCCGTACTCTTCTAGAGTGAAAGCTGAAATAATGAGAGATTTTTGGTGCGAGGTTTGACTGAGGGTATGGGCAACTTCTAAAAGTGCTGCGACGGCACTGGCGTTGTCATCGGCTCCGGGCGTATTGGGAACGGAGTCGTAATGCGCCGCAAGAACAAAAAGGTCATCGGAGTCGCCCGGTATTTGTGCCAGAATATTTTGCGACTGAGTTCCCTCATACTCCACCATTTCCCGGGTGACTTTTAGACCCATTGCTTCGAACTGGCCGGATATATATTGTGCTGTGTTTTCAAGGTGTTTTGGCTGGGTGAAAGGGTTTCTTTCACCCACTATATTTTCAAGGTGCTGGCGAATTCTTTTCAGTTCCGGTTCAGTCATGGCTTTTCTTGGGCAAGGGCATGGGAAAGTTAGTGTTTGGCCCCAGAGAAAAGGGGTCTTGTGTGAATTATAACAGTAATTTCCCCGCCAGTGACCCTTTAACAGCAGAGACCTTTCTAAAGGACTGAGCTTCTTGAAGGCTCTAGATTTTATGATTTTTTCTGCTGACTTAATACTCAGAGAGGTGTCACGAGTCATTGTCATATTCCCACCTGGCGCGGCCCGGAGCTTTAGCACTTTACAATCATTATTGAAAGTCATACCATTACCGCATGCTTAAGGTGGAATGTTTTATAGGTTCGCAATCACAGCAAAACCCGGTGGCCTTCATTCTGAGGGACAGTCGTTACAAGGTGGAGGAGATCCTTGACCGCTGGTATGGAGAGGGTTCGTCTTATTTTAAAGTTAAGGCAGATGATGACAATATTTACCTTCTCAAATACGATAAGCGATCGAGCCATTGGGAATGGGTTTTTTACCAAAACCCCAAAAAGATGAATGCCCTGCCTTATTCACTCTCTGGTATAAATCCGTTTAAAAAGGCCCGGTGGGAGGAAATGGACCCGGACAACCGGTTCCTTTCCTGAGCGTAGCCAGGCCGCTTTCTTACAAATAAAACTTCCGCACTCGTGGAGAGGTTATGAACCGTTTATCTCCAGAATTGATCCAGTCCTATGCTGGACAACGCCGAAAAATGGTCGAAGAACAATTGGTCGAACGTGGGGTCAAGGATTTACGCGTGCTGGAAGCGATGAGCCGGGTACCTCGCCACCTGTTTGCTCAAGAGTCCTTGGAACACCGTGCCTATGGAGATACTCCATTGCCGATAGGAGAAAACCAGACGCTGTCCCAACCTTATATTGTGGGAGCTATGACAGAGGCACTTGGTCTGAAAGGCGAAGAGAGAGTACTTGAAATTGGTACCGGGTCTGGTTATCAGACAGCTATTGTTGCGGAACTGGCTCGTCAGGTTTTTACTATTGAACGTTTGAATAATCTTTCCCGTAAGGCCCAAAAGATTTTGGAGGGCTTGAGTTATATGAACATTGTTTTTAAGATGTTCGATGGAACTTATGGCTGGCCGGATCAGGCCCCGTTTGATGCGATCTTGATAACGGCTTCGGCGCGGGAGATACCTGAATCACTGGTCAAGCAGTTGGGTGATGGCGGTCGGTTGGTGGCACCCATTGGTGAAGCGGATAAACAGAAACTGGTTTTACTGACTAAAAGTGGAGAGCGTGTCAGCCGTCGGGATTTAGGCGATTGCAAATTTGTTCCGTTGATAGGGAAATATGGTTGGTCCCAATAGTCACTTCTTGGTAGGGGTGGCAAATAGCAATATTTTTATCTGCTAGTAGCGGGTGAAGACAATAGGTAAGGAAATTTTTTATAGGGAGGGTTTGCGGTGTTTTCCAGAATCATAAAAAAAGGAGACTTTGTTCTCAGCTCAGGGGTTAAATCTACTTATTCCTATGAATATGGTGACCTGTCGGATGCCATGAACGAGGCTTATTGTGAAGTCCTTTTGAAAAAACTTTTAGCATGGCAAAAGCAACACGGAAAGTTCAGTGTGGTGGTGGGTTGTGAAACTCAAGGTATCCGCATTGCTCACCAGTTATCCAAACTGATGAACTTGCCTTTCTACATCATGCCCAAAAAAAGGTTGGACTACGCGCAGATTGCTGCTGCCGCTTATCCTCCAGAAACGCATTGGCTGATTGTTGATGACGTTGCAACGACCGGGCATACCTTCATCCGGGCCGTGGATTATCTAGAGGTCGAAGAAAAACCTGAGACCATTACCTTTGCCTGCATGATCAAGCGGAATCCCGCAAACCTGGACTATTCGGCAGTTCATGGCGATCATGAGAAGGAGCAGTTAAGGGTTCCCGATGAGAGAATGGATTTTATCGATAAGCGGCTGGTGTCGTTATACAGCGAAGACTGATCAGCTTCTTTTGATCAGGTAATAGACTTCTCCCCGTTCATGGTAGTGACCCGCTTTAGCACCGGCTTTTTGCCCGGTTCCAAAATAGAGGTCTCCCCGTCCCGCGCCACGAATGGCGCTTCCTGTGTCCTGATCCACTACAAACCTTGAAATGGGTTGCCAGCGTACGATCTCATTCTTCTCGTTGAGGACGGGTTGGCGGATTTTTATGAAGGCCAACCCTCCTGCTGGGTAAATGGATTTGTCGGTGGCGATGGAACGTCCGCCCACCAATTCTCCTCCTCCTGACCCACGTGGTCCTTCATCGTCATTGAGAGTGAAAAAGATATAGCGTTTATTTTGGTAGAGGTATTTGGCAATATCCTGAGGATGATCGACAAAATATTTTTTTATACCCTGCATGGAACCTTGTGCGACCTCAATGGCCCCGTCTTGAATCATCAGTTTACCAATGCCTGTATAAGTGTGTTGATTTGAGCCTTGATAGCCAACACCCTGTCGGCTTCCATCGGAAAATTCCAACATGCCGGAACCTTGGATGTGAAGGAAGAACCGCTCAAGATCGTCCTTAAGCCAGGCGACTTCTAACCCCTGTCCTCTTAGGACACCTTTGTGGTCAATTTCTTCACGGGTGAAACGTCGCCATGCCTTTTTCTCGGCATAAGATTCGCGGATTTTTTTTATTCCAGTATTAGTACCCACCAGTTGAATTCCGCTTTTATACTTCACCTGTTGCAGTCCCTGCCCAGGCATCTGGTAGATGGGGTAGCGGTAGACGGGGGTTCGTTTCCGACTGGCTTGAATGACGGGCCGGTAATAGCCGGTGAACAGCACTTTTTTGTTTTTTCCTTTGCCTACCCGGTAAAGAACGAATTCTTCGGAAATCTTTTTATTGAATTCCTCAATCGGTAGATCTTGTTTTACAAGTTCTAAAAAAGCTTCTAGCGTTTCTATAAGACGCCCGCGCGTCAGTGTATAGGACCCTAAGCGTACTGGCGTAGAAGGCTCTTGCTCGAACATAGCCTGGAGTTGGTTTGTGATGGCCTTTTCCAGAGAAGCAGGGCTTAAGTCGTCGGTGAACCCTTTCAGGTCAGCGAGGGTTGCCGGGTCGCTGAAGGATTCCGTGTCTTGCTCCAGACTTTCTTCAGTTTCATGATCTTGTTTTTGGAGTCTGTTTTGCCGGTAGTCAAAATCATGGTCTTTGGAATTTTTATATGTTCCGGTGCGGTCAGGGTAAGAGCGGGAGCCAGGCCCTTTCGTGGAACAAGATGCGACTAAAAAGAAAAGGCCTAGAATAATGATAAGCGGTAGAGCGGACTTTTTGTTGAAAAGAAGCTGTTCCGGGATCAAATTCATTCTATCTTCCGATGAAAAATTGATGGTTCATGATGGGTTCTTTTTGCCCATTCATCACAGCATAGATCTTTGTGAATGCTCTAAAGTTCTGCAATGGCTTCATTAGCCAGTTGGTCGCAACGTTCGTTTTGTGGATGGCCACTGTGGCCTTTTACCCAAATCCATTTGATGGTGTGAGGCTTGCTCAACTCATCAAGCTCTTGCCAGAGTTCTTTGTTTTTGACCGGTTGGCGCGAGGCTGTTTTCCAACCATTGCGAATCCAGCCTTTCATCCACTCTGTCATACCCTTTACGACATATTGTGAGTCGGTCGTTAATCTAATATCGCAGGGTCCGTTAAGTTGTTTCAGGGCGACGATGACGGCGGTCATCTCCATAATATTGTTGGTGGTTTGTCGGACTCCCCCTTTGAGTTCCTTGACATGGTCATTTTGTTTGAGGATGCACCCATAGCCACCCGGACCCGGATTACCTTTGCATCCCCCATCGGTATAAATTTCGACTTTTTTCATGATTCAGATTCTAGGTAAGAGATGGGTTTGTACCGGAAATTGATCGGGATTGGAGATCCATTTTGATAGGCATAGTCACGAGCTCCAAATTTCTTCCCCAACTATAACACATTCTTTTTATTGAGGAAATTTGATTTTCTGGGTTGTTTGTCAATTCTTAAAAAGAAGTGGGCGAAAAGCTGTGATAAATTGTTTGTTCCAATTTTAGGGACCACGCAAGATTATTATTAGCAAGTGCAAGGTTTCAGGGGTGTGCATGGAAAATGAAAAGACAGAGAGTGAGGGCTTGAACAGAGCTTCGTTTCAATGTACGGATGCGATAGAGATCAGTCTGTTTATTGAAAAGGAAGGTCTGCTTTTTTATGAGTCGGCGAGCAAGAAAATTCAGAACCCTCAGGTCCGGGAGATGTTCTCCCGTTTAGCGGATGAGGAGAGGGAGCATATCCAGACTCTGCAGGAAAAATCCCGCTATCTGCAGCCTGCTATAGCGGGAGGGCGCAGACCTAAAGAGCATTTGACGCGTTTTATTGGTGAAGAACTGAAGGGTAAAATTTTCCCGGCCATGAACGCATCTTCAGATGTTGATAGTGACAAACAGGCTCTCGATATGGGGATTGAATCAGAACAGAGATCCATTGAAATGCTGCAGAGCTTGTTGGAGAGAGAAAAAAAACTGGATGTGAAAGCTATCTTTTCGCATCTGTTGGTGGAGGAAAAAAAGCACCTTTTGATGTTGCAGGATTTGAAAACGAAACTCTAAGCGTAGGAGTGTCCATTTCTCTTGAGGTGAAATTTTGCCAACCTGGAGGAGAATAGATGGTAATGCTAGTTTCGCAAGCGCGACTATATTGATGGAGAACCTTCATTTCTTCGGATACATCAGCAAACTTTTGGATAAGTGATGTTCGCTCAGGTAGGCTTTCCCAAGCCCTTGTCGATGTGGGTAGATATGCAGGAATTGTTTAATGTTTTCAGGGTTTTCGGGTTTTTTATCGTTTAAAAGGCTATTAAATGAGGGTTTAGGCGGTTTTTCCCTGAAATGATAAGCGTGTAGTATGGGTTGGGTTTCCGGCTTTTGGGATTATATTGTAGGTAGCGGAACGGAGCCGGGATATACTTATTAAATGCAGAGAGCTGGAAACACCTAAGCTATTTTAGCCATTAAGGTTTGACAACTTTTTGGGCCTAGTTTATTATTAGGCTCTTTTCTTCATATTTAACTTACAGACGAAGGGTTATCAGAATGAGCCACTACGAGGTCAAAGCAGGCCCGGAGGCGTTTTTACCTCCTGCAGCTGCATCAATGGGAAATGTATTGCCCGATCCCGGGGAAGCGCATATTGGGGGTGAAGTTGTGCCTGAGGAAGAGGCTTATGACAAAGCTGCCAGAATGATTTTAGGAGCCAAGGTTCCAACTATTTTTCCGGGACCTTTGGTTCTATGGAAGTTGAACGAGCATAGCAATGCAAAAGCCAAGGCTATCCGTGAGTTGGCACTTGAAGCTCCAATGCGGTGAATCCCGATGGCTGACTCTAGACCCAAATACCCTAAAAATGAAGCAGCGGTTGAGAGCAATCCCAACCATCCCAATTAGACCATTTGGCATATCAAAATC
>JAJDBH010000125.1 GCA_029261455.1 Nitrospinaceae bacterium | reverse complement strand
GCCTCTGAGAATAGGGGGGGGTTATATGGCGGGGCCTTGTTGTTGGCGTTACTACCGCCGTTTGTGCTGTTTAGCGGATCGTATGAATATTTGTGGGGGATCACGGGCTTTGTTTATGCTGAAGTCGGATTCAAAGTCATTTGTTTGATCACGGTGTTTGTGGCTTCTCAATACCTTTTTAAAGGCGTCACCTCACTTTTTTCTCACGGTCTAAAAACGTACTGGCCAGCTGATAGTTTGGAGGCGCAATCTATTCGACCACAGCTTTTTAATGGCTCCATTTTAACGGGTCTTTTTCTGGTTACGGTTTTTGGATGTGGACTATTGAATATGTTTTGGACTTGGTTCGCCAACTTTCTTGCACCGGCTTTGAACGGAGTTACGTTGAGCGAAGGTGCAGTCGAGAGTGGCTCTTCTTTTTGGCTTATCGTTTCTCTTTTAACGGCAGTGGCGGGGTGGGTCTATGCCTACTCAACACAGATACGATCTCAACATCAGGTCTCCAGAGTAAATGGGAGAAGCAATGGATGGTATGTCCTATTTTGGAATAAATGTTACTTTGATGAAATCTATGATGCCTATCTGGTAACCCCAACCATTAAGCTGGCAAACTGGTTATGGCGAATTATTGATATAAAGGGTATAGATCATTTCATCCATTCTATCGCAACTTTTTCTGTGTATTTTGCAAGGTGGTTGTGGCGAGTTGTTGATATAAGGGTTATAGATCGTTTCATCCATTTTATAGCGGCTTATTCTGTGGGTTTCGCCGGGTGGTTATGGCGAATTATTGATAATCGGTTGTTGGAGAAGAAAGTGGGACAAGTAGCAGAACAAGTTAATATTACTGGGAAATTACTGCAAGGGATGGAATCTCGTACCATCCAGCATCAAATATTAGTAATGATGTTTTGGTTAGGGGCGATGACGGGGCTTTTGTATTTCATGATCAAATGAGTTCTTGATATGTATCCCAATTATAAAATTGGATCGGGTTGCGAATGACCGTAAGTTATTTTTATTGTGCTAACTTGAAAAGACGAGAGTTTGCTTTTTTCGTAGGACGGAGGTTTTTAAAATGGCTATATTGATGGATCATCTGATTAGCTGGATGATTGCCGTTCCCTTTTTAGGCATCGTCACTCTGGCATTTGTGCGTGATGAAGAATCGATTCGACGAACTGCCTTTGGTATCACAATAGTGGAGTTTTTCCTTTCGCTGATTCTCTGCGGTGAATTTGATTCCACTCAGCAAGGCATGCAGTTCGTGGAACGAGTTGTATGGATGTCTACATTTAATATTCAGTATGCGGTTGGTGTTGATGGCATCAGTATTCTTATGGTGTTACTCACAGCCTTTCTTTGTCCACTCTGTGTCCTTTGTTCGTGGACTGGAATTACAACACGAGTAAGAGCCTTTCTCTCGCTGATCTTGTTAGTTGAAGGCGCCATGATTGTGGTCTTTACCGCCCTGGACCTTTTCCTGTTTTTCATGTTGTGGGAAATCACAATGATTCCCATGTATTTCATGATTGTTCTCTGGGGAGGACCGAATCGTATTGCTGCGGGGCTTAAATTCGTTCTGTATAGCCTTACAGGAAGCTTGCTTCTGTTGGTGGGAATATTGGGTGTTTACCTTAATGGAGGGCATACCTACGATCTGTTGGTGTTATCTGAGCAAACTTATTCTTCCAACCAGCAATTCTGGTTATTCTTGGCGTTCTTCCTGGCTTTTGCCATAAAAATGCCAATGGTTCCCTTTCATACTTGGCTCCCTGACGCGCACTCCGAAGCCCCTACGGCTGGTAGTGTGATTCTGGCTGGGGTGCTGTTGAAAATGGGGGGATATGGATTTTTGCGTTTTTGTTTGCCAATGTTTCCAGAGGCCTCTGCAAATTTCGCCCCATTTATATTATGGTTATCGGTCATAGCCATTATCTATGGTGGGTATTTGGCCTTGGCGCAGACAGATCTTAAGAAGCTCGTGGCCTATTCTTCAGTTTCTCACATGGGTTTTGTTACTCTCGGAATTTTTGTGTTCAATAGCCAAGGTATCCAGGGGGCCGTCTTGCAAATGTTTAATCACGGGATTACTACTGCAGCCTTATTTATTTCTGTTGGAATATTGTACGAGCGCACTCACAGTCGAGCAATTTCTGACTACGGCGGATTGCATAAACCCATGCCAAGGTTTGTTGCATTGTTCTTTTTGTTTTCAGTCGCCGCCTTTGGGTTACCAGGCACCTGTAATTTCATTGGAGAGTTTTTAGTTTTAGTAGGAACTTCCTCTGTCAACTTTGCCATGGTTCTTATCTCTATGGGTGGCATTGTTTTAGCTGCCGCATATATGTTGTGGATGATCCAAAGGGTGGTGTTGGGAGAGCCATCGACAGAAGCCGCCAAAATTCTTCCAGATTTATCTAATCGGGAATTGGCCACGCTGATTCCATTGGCTATCCTCGTATTGTGTATTGGATTGTATCCCGGACCATTGATGGAGATGATGGATGTGAGTGTGACTCACCTCATCAACCAAACAACAGGGCTGCAAGTTGATGAAGTATCTCAACTTCCACTTAGCCCCTAGATAAATCTTTATTCTTACTGTCTGACACTTTACCCAAATCTCTGTAAGCTCTCATTCTTTTTGGTCATTCGTATCCGCAGAACGAGATACATTGCAGCGGCCAGGCCTCCTGAGCCAAATATCATCCACATCACCATGATTTGGTAGCGAACGGCAATGTTGGGGTCAACACCAGACAGGATTTGTCCCGTCATCATTCCTGGTAAAGCAACTAATCCGACAGCAAAGAGGCTGTTTGTCTGTGGTATAAGTGCAGCATCCAAAGCTGTCCGCCGTGCACTCATGTAACTTTCGCCACGTTTGAATTCCGATTCAAAACGTTCTGCTGCCAGGCTGACGGTGTTCATCGAGTTCGCAAAGATCATTCCGGCAATTGGAACCACTAAACTAGGCTCGAACCATCGCGGCATCTCCAACACAAATTGTGTCACAAGAGTCAGGAGTATTAGTCCCGGCACCCCGATTGCGGTCAGGACGATGAGGTAAGTTTTAGCTTCGCGGTCCTCGAACGACCTGAGTGCTATCCACGCAGAAACTCCTATCATTACGGCCACCAATACCACAATGACTATGGGTTGCGTGGTCTCGAAGACGTAAGTGAGGAAAAAACCTACAAATAATAGTTGAAGGAGCATGCGGACATTGGCGTATAGGCCAACCCAAGCTTTGAGTTTCCAGCGGAACATAATAGCAAGTAGAAACACTGTTGGAAGGAAGACGATGCTCAGTTCTTGTAGTTGAATAGTTTGCATGAGTGTCCTCAAAATTTTTGCGATGTGCGTAGTTGCTCGACACGTCTGCTTAAAGGCGCAGACCAAGGCTCTTGGATGGTTTTTAGGCTTTCTTCCGCCAGTTTGAGTTGGGATCCTGCTAAGTCAATTTTGTTCAGTTTGCAATAGGTCTCTGCCAAATCAACTCGCAGTTGGACTTCCTCCTTCCTGTTTTCAAGGTACTTGGCTGCATCCAGAGCTTGGCTGCAAAACTCCAATGTCTTTTCCCATTGATCCAGTTTGCGGTAGTTGAGTCCGATGCCGACCAACAACTCCAATTGCTTTTCGTGATCTTCAAGTTCGCGGTAATTTGCAAGTGCTTTCAAATAGCATTCGATGGCTTGTTCTATTTTCTTTTGCTTCACATAAACATAGCCGAGCCCGTTATAGGAGCTACCAACATACGCTGGCAGGTTTTTAGATTCGGCCAAAAATCTTTGTTCATCATAAAAAGATTTAGCTTGGACAATATTCCCTGAAACCGCGTGCGCATCTCCCAAGTTGGCCAGTAGACTGCAAACCTCTTCGGAACTTTCATGGTTTTGGGCTATTTTTAATTGTTCCTCGAAATAATGGATAGCCTTTCGTGTCTGCCCCAAACGAGTGTATGCAAGACCCAGTGTTGACAATGCATTTTTTTCTGCATTGACATCGCCGATACCTCGGGCTTTTTGCAGGAAGATGGTTTCTGCCTCGATCACTTTTCGCACATGCAATGAATCGGACGATTCCAGATCTACTTCGTCTTGTTCCGATTTTTTGCCATCAAAATTTGCCAGTCTTTGGTAATTGACTTCTACAGATTCTGCTAGCTTTTGTCTCACTTCGTTGATGAAACCCAACTCTTCTTCCAAGTGCTCCAAAAGACGCTCCAAGTCTTCTGACCAGTAATCAGAGCGCAATCGAAACGAATTGCAATCCAGTAATTTTTTTAAAGCTCCGGGGACGTTGCCCTTCTCTGGGAGTTTTGCATCGTCGATCAATACAGGGACGATGATAATGTCCAAGTTCATTGCCGATATGATTTCAAACCGGATACGCTCATTATCAATGAGGTTGTATGCCGAAACTTCGGTGGTGGAGTCGTTATTGATAACGATGATGAATGCATCACTAGGTTCTATATTGGCGCGAATGTTTTGTTGCGAGAGTTCTTCGCTGAAACTCGGAGCTATGCACTCCGTTTCTAGAAAAGATTCGCATTGGGCAGCTATATGCCTTGCAAACGTTTCTGCAAGAGAAGAGCTCGAACTGAAATAGATTAACGACATGTCCTTAAAAAAGTTCTCCAGGTGACGGAGCAACCTCTACCGTAAGGCTGCCTTTAGAAACCGAGGGCATAAAGTAAGCGCAGTTGCCAGTCAGCAAGCATGCATATGCAGACTCCCGATTAAGAAGACTTCTGAGGATCAAAAATCAAGTTTGTCTGGGAATCAAGATCCCCCGGTTATCTGTTAGCTTCTTGAGGTTGCTTGTTCATATCGTTCTACATCTCATCAGCAATATTCAATAGGTTGGAGACTTGGGGTATCTGTGCGTTTTCAAAATTTGCTTGTATTAAAAGAGGGTCTACGGCGTTGAACTGCACGATATCATCAATAAGAGCTTTGCCGTCTTTAGCAATTCCTTCAACGTCATTCGTCTTTATCAATTTAGTGGCCAATGCTTTATAGCGATCGAAATATTGCTTTGCATTATCAATCGTGGCTTTTGTTTCGCCAATATCGAGTTTTCGCTTATGGTGGGTTTTGAAATATTCTGCATATTTTGCCCAACCTTTAATCTCCCCAAGCTCATGAGCAAGCACTAGATAGTATTCTATAAAACCTTCCAGCCCCTTTTCTGCCATTGTGGGAACAACTTGACCTGCGACCTCGTTCATAGGCATGATTTCCTGGCTTTCGCACAGGTAGTTGATGGTGGTTATTAGGGCGGTTATTTTTGAGTCTACATGAAGTCCTACTATGGCGTGCTTTCTGAAAATTTCCCGTTTCTCAAATAATTCCCACGTTCCCCCATGGCCCTTAATCTTAAGAGCTGAATTTTCAAGAGGTCGAAACATGCTGTAGCAGGCTTTCACGTTGTTGGCCTCGGAATAGCTCAACAGTAGAGGCGTGATTATTAAAGTTTGAAGGATGAGAAAAATCTTGAGAAATTTCATGGGTTAAAACCCTCGAATATATTTTTATAGAGTCTTTTTTATAGGATTACAGTATATCACTAATTTTTTCTAAGATTTTAGGGGGAGCTCTGTGGGACTGCCTCTACTTCATGCGCGAGCGGCAAAAGTTTGGTTTTATTGAAATTCTAGCTACTTGGGAATTTGTAGCGAAGAACTTTCCATTTCGTCTTTAAGGAGAGGGGGAAGATCTAGCCGATTACTTTTCGATAATTTCGTTCTTAAGGCTTTCAATAAAACCACAAACCTGATTCTTTTCTGTCTCTGCTACCTTGAAATGTTCAAGGGTTGCGTTTAGGTGGACGGTGAAATTTGCCCAGTCTTTTTCGTTGATCCCCATGCCTTTGTGAGTTGTCAACATATCCCGCCCTACATAGGCCATGGGACCGCCAGAGTTAGCGCATAAAAAATCAATCAATAACTGTTTCTCTCGACGAAGGCCATCTTCTCCCCGGTTTTGCCAAAAACGTCCCAGTAATGAGTCGGTCATTAGGCGAGGTAATAAATCCCCTGCTACAGCGGCAATGCTGTCATAACCTCCCAGTCGTTGATACAAAGTCTGGTTTTCCATATTTATTAAACCCTCGAAAATTTATTTTATAGAGGAAACTTTAGCATTAATCACTTAAAAAAAACTTAAATAATTCCTATACCTTGATGGTTGTTTTTCCAGGCAAATATTGCTTTTCAATTAGATTTTATTGCTAGATAACTTAAAAAGTAAAACTCAAAGCAGGTTGAAAAAAATATTTACCAATTTATTGTAAAACCATACAAAAATCCGAAGGATTTAGGGACAAGAGCCATCCTCAGACGATGATTTGTATAAAGGCATAGAAACGATTTTATATTTTCTGTTTGTGTTGGGGCTGGTGTAGCGATGACGCTGAAGGGTTTCTGCAGTTAACTTAGTGGGTCGTCAAATTTGCGTATCTTGATAAAATTTTCTTGATAGGCCTTGGCATCTCCATGGCCAAAAAAAATTTCATACCGACTGTGAGAATTTTTTAGTTTTTTTGCGTGTTTAATCGGGCACCAGTATTGTTCTGTTCTTCCTGCAATTTCCTGCGCATATGCAATCACACCTGTAAAGTAACCGCAATAGACACAGTTGATTTTTTTTGACAGGTTTAGATATTTCAGTTTATGGCGGTCTATAATTACGTAATCACCTCTTGACACTATAGGAATTCCATATAATGGAAAACAGACTTTTTGAAAAAGAGTGACAATTAAATCCAGTGCGATCGTTGGAATGAAGCAAAGATATATGAAAGGGGCAGTGATAATTTGAAGTGATTTATACTTAATGATGGTTGGTACTGTCGGGTTCTTTAAAGCAGGATGTCGGCGCCCGGTCTCATTCAAATAATATTCGACTTTGTTTCGAAGGTTTAGGAAGCCAGAGAATTTTCTGGGTATGCTAGAGACAGGCACTCTGAAATTGATGAGGTTTCGGTTCAAAATCTTATTCAACATTTTAATGCCTCCATCCTACAATTCTGCTGTTAACAGTTTAACAATTCACCTCGACTTACTGTTAAGTGGAGGATATTTGAATTTTTCACACTTTTTAATAAATATTTATTCACTTGTCAACCGATTTCTCTTTTCGAAAAGGTTGCTTCGCTGGAGGGTAAATTAAGAAGAGGAATTTGTTGTTTATTCATTTAGTGAAGTGCTGAATCATAATGGATTTTATAACGTTTTATTGTCAAGAAAGCAGTCTGTTCATAATGGGTAGGCGTGGCTTAGGGGAGTATATAAATTTTGTTGTTACTATATCGTAATAACAATGAATTCGGGTTATGTTTTCCATTCAAAACTTTTCATTAAGGTCTCTGCGATTGGGTTAGAAAATTTTCTAGGGCTGGAAATTAGCCAAAAATCTTCTGTTACTCCTTGCAAGCTTCCAATTTTAATGAGTTTGCCCTCTTTAATAAGTTCTTTACCTGCGAAATCCGGCAAGGGAACCAAACCCATCCCTTCATTTCCAAGCAATTTCTGAATGCTGGTGTCCTGGGTTTCAATAATCACATCGACGGTAATTTCATTGCTTTGAAAAAAATGGTTCAGATCATGGCGAAGTTTGCTATGGAGTGATGGCATGATGAACGGCTGATCTTGAAGTGATTTTGGGAATTTTCGCTTCAAGGACTTGAATTTTTTTGTTGAAAAAACTG
>JAJDBH010000124.1 GCA_029261455.1 Nitrospinaceae bacterium | reverse complement strand
CATGCCGAAGGAAAATGCAAGCGCGATCAAGCAGACCGCTCTCGCTGTTGCGGTGGCAGATTTTCTGCTCTCGTTAATGTTGTGGACGAATTTTGACAACACCACTCATAAAATGCAGTTTGGGTTGAACATTCCCTGGATAGAAGCATGGGGCATCAACTACCACATTGGTCTGGATGGCATTTCACTTCTGTTATATGTGATGACCACCTTCCTGACCATGATCTGCATTATCGCGTCATGGGATGTTAAAAAACACATCCGTGAATACATGATCGCCATGCTGGCTCTTTCAACCGGCATGCTGGGAGTTTTCATTGCCCTTGACCTTTTCATGTTTTATGTTTTCTGGGAATTCCAACTGGTTCCCATGTACATCATTGTCGGTGTATGGGGTGGCCCGCGCCGTATTTATGCCTCCATCAAATTTTTCTTGTTCACAGCTGTAGGCTCCCTGCTCATGCTGGTCGCTATCCTCTGGATTTATTTTCACATCCAGCAAACGACAGGCGTGGCAACGGCAGACATTCTTTATATTACCGAGCATCTCGACGTTTCTCTGGACGCCTCGAAATGGCTGTGGATGGCCTTTTTTCTGGCTTTTGCCATCAAGGTGCCGATGTTCCCATTTCACACCTGGTTGCCAGACGCTCACGTTGAGGCGCCCACTGCGGGTTCCGTTATTCTTGCAGGCGTCTTGTTGAAAATGGGAACCTATGGGTTTCTGCGTTTCAACCTGCCTTTCTTCCCACAAGCTTCCTATGAATTTGTTCCCATGGTGGCTTGGCTGTCAATCATCGGAATCATATACGGTGCATTGGTGGCTATGGTTCAGGAAGACCTGAAGAAACTGGTTGCCTATTCCAGTGTCAGCCATCTCGGATTTATCATGCTGGGAATTTTTGCGCTGAATCCTTATGGTATCCAAGGCGCATTGATCCAGAATATCAATCATGGTATCAGCACCAGTGCTCTCTTCCTTTTAGTCGGTGTCGTCTACGATAGGCGTCATACAAGATTGATTTCGGAGTTTGGCGGGTTAGCCAAGATCATGCCGAAATATACGGTTTGCTTCATGATTGTAGCCCTGTCTTCTATCGGGCTACCGGGCATGAACGGGTTTGTGGGCGAGTTCCTTATTCTGCTGGGAATATTTCAAGTTAACGGACTCTGGGCGGCCTTCGCCACCTCTGGCGTCATTCTAGCCGCCTGCTATATTCTATGGATGTTTCAACGCGTCATGTTTCTGGAGTTGAAAAACCCCAAAAACATGGACATGAAAGATATGAATACTCGGGAAATGATCACCATCGTTCCCATGATCATTTTAATTTTCTGGATCGGTTTGTATCCCAATACTTTCATGAAAACATTTGATGCATCGGTTAACCATCTGGTCTCTAAGGTGAACCCTGATAACTTCAAACCTCACCAAGAACAACATAAAGACAGTCATGGGGAACACGCTCAGCTCATGACACCAACTGAAATGGCAAGTTTGAACCAGAAGCTTCAAATGCCCAAAAAAGCTTTTATTAAGGAATAAACAGTGGAACCCATTCTCGCACCTGAATCGATTGACCTGATTGCCCTGGCACCTGTGCTCGTGTTGAGTGTTTTTGCCATGCTGGTATTGGTGTTGGACCTTTGGGGTGGGAAAAACAAAACCCTGCTGGTGTTTACCAGTCTGATTGGTCTTTTAATGACGGCCATCAGTGCGTTTGCCAAACACCCTATTCCTGCTTACTCCTTTAACGATAGCTATATCGTCGATCACCTGTCGTTATTCTTTATATGTATATTCACCATCAGTTCCGCTTTGGCAATCCTTTTATCTGTGGAATACAACGAGCGGGAAGGCATACGGGCTGGAGAGTATTACGCCCTCATCCTGTTCTGTACTGTGGGAATGATTCTTCTCGCCTCTTCCACAGACATGATCATGATTTTTCTGGGTATCGAAATTGTCTCGATCTGTCTGTACGTCCTGGCGGGAATACGTAGAAACGATCATAGGTCCAACGAAGCGGCTCTCAAGTATTTTCTGCTTGGCGCGTTTGCAACCGGCTTCCTGCTATACGGAATGACTCTGGTTTATGGTTCTACCGGCTCTACAAACCTGTTCAAAATCGCAGAGTTCGTGCAAAATCCGTCAGCCCAATCTAATCCTCTACTCCTGATGGGACTGGTGCTACTTGTTATTGGATTTGGATTCAAAGTCGCCTCAGCACCTTTTCACATGTGGGCTCCCGATGTTTACCAAGGTGCTCCAACTCCTGTTACCGCTTTCATGGCAGTGGGACCTAAGGCCGCCGCGTTTGCCGCTTTTTTCCGAGTATTTGCCGAGGCCTTCCCGGAAATGTCTCCATCATGGGAAATGCTTCTGAGCATCATCGCCGTCCTCAGCATGGTTGTCGGGAACCTCGGTGCCATCATGCAAACCAACATCAAACGGATGCTGGCATTTTCCAGTGTTTCACACGCTGGTTACATCTTAATGGCAGTCATTGCTAAGAGCTCTCTGGGCAGTTCAAGTATGCTCTTTTATATGCTGACCTATGCCTTCATGACCTTTGGAATTTTTGGTATCATCATTATTCTCGGTCGAAAAGGCGAAGAGAATCTGGAAATCCAGAATTATTCGGGTCTGGCTTACAAGCATCCTGTTATAGCGTTAAGCATGACAATATTCCTCCTGTCATTGGGTGGCTTGCCCCCGTTTGCAGGTTTCGTAGCCAAGTTCTATCTGTTTAGTGCCGCGATTCAGGAAGGGTTGCTCACGTTGGTTATCATCGCTGTACTCAACAGTGCCATCTCTTTTTACTACTATCTGAAAGTCGTGGTCTTCATGTATATGAAAGAACCCGAAGGAGAGTTTAATATCTCTCTCACACCCATGACACTGTTTGTCATTCTTGTCGGTGTGCTCGGCACCATCCACCTCGGTATCTTCCCCAACGCCATCATCACCCTAGCCACGCACTGACTAGCCGTCAGCGGCATTGAGCAAATTTTCACTCTAACAACACAAAGTTTTGCGGCTTATTATGATAAGCCTTTTTCTATTCATATTTATTATTCCCATCATTAGCTTCATGCCTTTGACGGGTATGTTATAATTTCTTCTCTAAACACAAACGACTTAAAGGGCAAGCTGGCATTATGAAAATGCATCATCTGGATAAAGAACAAGTGGAAGCTGTCATGTTGAAGGTGAAGGAAGTTGTTGATTCAGGACAATACCCAGCCGACACCATCGAAGCAATATTCAAACTCTCTGATGTGGATGGAGAAAAGTTCCTCGAATGCAAGGCTCACCCCATTCAGAAGGAAAAGGTGAATTTTGTAATCGATCCGGCAAAAGGTGTTCGGTTTTTTGATCCGTTCAACTTTTTTACACGCGGAATCTATAAAGATATGGACGGTCTGACCATCTGGACAACGGACAACCTTAAAGAACCTTGGGAGTACGACGAAGATCCCCCTGCCCCAACCCCATAAAAAAACCCCCGCGCCTTTTGGCACGGGGGTTTTAATGATTCGGTAGTTTTCTCTTTAGCTTTTCTCTTTAGTTTTTTCCTGGTCTTTACTGAAGTCGTAAGATCCTTTACGCGGGAGTGAAGCAGTAAAGCTATCGGCTTTATCTCTCATAGCTTTATCTTTGGCCTCGCCTTCTTCTTCGGCTTTCTTACGGATCGCAGCTTCTTTTTCTTCTTCGGTCATGTCTTCTTCGGCTTTACCCTCTTCCACTTGAGCCGCCTGTTCGCCTTCTTCAACAGTGGCGGCTTCTTCGTCACCTTCCTGAGCTTCTTTCATGGAAGTCTTGAAGTTTTTGATACTACGCCCGAAAGCACTACCGATTTCGGGAAGCTTTCCTGCCCCGAAAATAATCATAATGATGATCAAAATGACCATCAACTCAGGAAAACCAATTCCCATCATAATTCATACCCTCCCAGTATTTGATAATAGGCTTTGGCCATCAAGGAGACCAACCACCTACGAAACGATAAAATAAAAATACAGAAGTTGCCAGTTTATCCTTTTTATAAACAATTACAAGGGCAAATGGCCCTAATTAAGATATGCTGAAATTCAACCCAGACGAAGAGAATCTATCGCCTTTTTATAGTCTTTCGCGTTAAACACAGCGGATCCAGCGACCAACACGCTGGCTCCTGCCTGCACAATATCTCCGGCATTATCAGAATTGATACCTCCGTCGACTTCGAGTGCAATCGGGTTTTCATAATGAGTCGTGATTTCACTCAGGTTCTGAATTTTGTCCAGCATCGAAGGAATGAATTTCTGCCCGCCGAAGCCCGGATTGACCGACATCAGCAAAACCATGTCAATCTCATGTAGAATTTCTTCTAACGAAGAAAGAGGAGTAGCCGGGTTCAGCACAACCCCTGCCATTTTATCCTGATCCTTGATTAACTGAATGGTACGGTTCAAATGTGGACAGGCTTCAACATGTACGGTGATGATATCGGCGCCAGCAGAAATGAACTCACCAATATAATTGTCGGCATTTTCGATCATCAAATGCACATCAAGCGGAAGTTCCGTCACTTTACGGATAGACTCTACCACCGCCGGGCCAATGGTGATATTGGGCACAAAGTGACCGTCCATAACATCAACATGAATCCAGTCAGCTCCAGCCTGTTCTACATCCTTAACCTCATCCCCCAGCCGGGAAAAATCTGCGGCTAGGATGGAAGGTGCGATAATTACCCCTTCTGTCTGCTCGACCATTGGCTAATTCAACCTCACATTTAGAAAATAAACCGACCGAAGCATAGCATAAGCTGATAAATCGTTCCATTTTTATCAAGCCTCTATGCAAACCTCTGGTACTTAACAACTTATTTCATTATAATAGAGGGTTTTACACCCACTATTTTTAAGCCCATGCAGACCATACTTGAAAATCTCCGTAAGAAGATCAAGGTCCTCTTAATGCAGGACCACAATATGCTACTGCTGGCAGCGGTGATTGGGTTTCTAGCAGGGCTGGCATCAACCCTATTCCGTAGGCTGATCGAATTTTTCGAAGTTGTTTTTTCTGCTGATGGACTGGCCTTTATTGGAATAACCGGTTCCACGGTTCCTTTACTATTGCCACTCATGCCCATGATAGGTGGAATCATTACCGGCGTGATCTGTCATTTTTTCCCCGATGCCGTCAAAGAAAATGGAGTGCATCGGGTCATGCATGCGGTTGCATTGAAGGCAGGTAAAATTCGCAAACGTACTTTGCTCACCTGCTCCACCACATCTGCACTAACTATAGGGTCTGGCGGTTCAGCAGGACGCGAGGGTCCGACCGTACAGATAGGCTCAGCAGTGGGTTCAGCTCTCGGCAACTTGTTTCACCTTTCACATGAACGAATTCAGGTTTTAGTCGGCTGTGGTGCAGCAGCGGGAATCGCCGCCTCCTTCAATGCTCCCTTAGCAGGAGTCTTGTTCGCTCTCGAAATCATTCTCACTGACTTCACCATCCACACCTTCAGTCCCATTGTTGTTGCTTCAGTCATTGGTACGGCTACCGGCCGGGCGATGGAGGGCAACGAAATCACTTTCCATGTGCCGGTACACGAGTTGGTCAGCTACTCCGAAATAGTTTTTTATTTATTCCTTGGGCTTCTTTGCGGTGTGGTTTCAAAACTGTTCACATTCGCCTATTTCAAGGCTCATGATATTTTTGACAAAAAGGTTAACCTTCCAAAGCCTTTGAAACCTGCTCTCGGTGGACTGATAGTTGGGTTCATCTCTTTACTTTTTCCAGCGGTTCTGGGTAACGGCTATGAGTTCATGGAAAAAGCTCTGAGCGGAGAGCTTTTTTGGGGACTGGCCTTCGCGCTCATATTTTTAAAAATCATTAGTACTTCGGCAACTCTGGGTTCAGGAGGGCTGGGTGGCGTCTTTGCCCCCTCCCTGTTTATCGGAGCTATGCTGGGCTCTGCCTATGGGACTTTAGTGCATGCGATCAACCCCAGTTTCACCGCTTCGCCAGAGACTTATGCACTGGTAGGAATGGGTGCTGTAGCAGGAGCAGTAATGCAAGCGCCCATGACCAATATCCTAATGCTGTTTGAGTTAACCAACGATTACACCATCATTTTACCAATCATGATCACCTGCATCGTTTCGGCCTATACCTTTCGTGCGTTTGATAAAAACTCCATTTACATACAGAAGCTACTAAAGGACGGTATCAACATCAAACATGGGCGGGAAGTTTCTATTCTAAACGCAATCAAGGTCAATGATGTTTTAAGTAAGGATGTCACGACAGTTCCCGAGGGCATGCCTTTCAGAAAAATTCTGGAAACAATTTCATATTCCAAGAATTTTTATTTTCCTGTCGTAACTAGTCAGGGAGAGATGTCAGGCATTTTATCTTTTCACATGGTTCGAGAAATGATTTTTGACGAAGAGTTGGGAAATTTAGTGGTCGCCAACGACTTAAAAGTCGAATCTGTGATGACTCTCACACCCGAGAACAACCTCAACGAAGCTATGGAAATGTTCGCCAAACTTGACGTAGAACAACTTCCCGTGGTCCGCCGTGATGACCCCAAACGGGTGATCGGCATGGTCAACCGAGGCGAAGTGGTTGCCGCTTACAACCGCGAAGTACTAGTCTCTGGGTTCGACAAGTAGACTCTTGATACCCCACCCCTGTTTCCCGCGTTTCTCTGTAGTTTTTCTTCTTTTATTATTTGTTTTCGTCTCAGGTTGTGGCAAACCCGAATCGCTTGTCCTCCGAAGATCCCAGTTTTTGATGGGAACCCTGGTCGAGATCACGGTTTTTGAAAAAGATAAAAACAAAGCTCAACTCGCCATTCAAAATGCTTTCAAAGAAATTCAAAGGTTAGAAGGATTGATGAGCACCCATATTCCGGGGTCTGAAGTTTCTAAAATCAATCAGGCCGCAGGTCTCCAACCTGTACCCGCATCTCCCGAGGTGTTCGAGGTGATCGAACGAGCTCTCTATTGGGCCAAGCAAACAGATGGCGCTCTGGATATAAGTGTGGGACCGGTTCAGGAGCTTTGGCAGCTTGACAGTGACCACCCTTCCCTGCCCGATAAGACCGCTATTGAACAAAAGCTTGCAAAAGTCGGTTACGGTAAAATTCACTTAGAAAATCAGACTGTATTTTTATCTGAAAAAGGAATGCAGCTTCATCTCGGTGCCATTGCCAAGGGATACGCCGTGGACCAGGCCGCAAAGACTTTGCAGAAAAATGATATCCATCATGCTTTCATCAATTCGGGAGGCGATTTGAAAACTTTAGGGAACCGACCCGATAAGACAGCCTGGAAAATTGGTCTGCAACACCCCAGAAAACCCGAGTCGATCCTGGCATCCTTTTCCCTTTCAGGAAAATCCGTCGCCACCTCCGGTGATTACCAGAGATATTTCGAACTTGAAGGAACCCGCTATCATCACATCTTAAATCCCAAAACAGGGTACCCGGTTACCGGCATGATGTCCGCGACTGTAGTCACCGATTCTGTGATGGATGCAGATGCTCTTTCGACAGCACTGTTCGTCATGGGGGCAAAAAAAGGATTAGCTTTCATAGACTCCCTGAAGAATACCGAAGGCCTCATCGTTGACCAGAACAAGTCCCCTCAATTGTCCCGGGGCATGAAGGACTTAGCGGATTTCTCCCTTGAGAGTTTCAAAGAGAACCTCAGCCATTAGGCTATGTCCGATTTCATTTGGGTGACAACGGTCAGGAAACAAGAAGGCTAACATCGGGTCATCTTCCATACCTTCCCCATAGGCTTCAAAGTAGGTGACAAACAAGTCCGGAAAACGATCATGAATACTCGACAAATAAGGTTTCAACACTGAGGGAAAATTAAAGAAGGGGATTTTTTTATTCTCAATGGTCTCCTTGGCTGCATCCCGATATGCCGTCGGATTGCAAACATTGACAAACACTGGATTACCGCCCTTTTCCCGAACCCCTTCCACCAAAGCCTCAAGGTTTTCTCGGTATTGTGATAAAGGAACTCGCAAACCCTCTGTGTGATCGAGGGCACGCTTGGGCAAACCCCATGTCCTCATCCATCGAAAAAGTAAAAGATGTTTCAACTCCCAGTTGATTTTTCCTACCACGGAGTTACGTAAATTAAATTGACGGCGATCTGTTTGCAACGAGGGATAAGCATCATTCCAACCGAAAGAAAGAATAACCCAATCACCTTTTTTTATGTCGTCCAACTCCTGCCACAACAGTTTACCTTGAAAAGATGAAAAACCAGGAAGGGACAGGTTTCGCATATTAAAAGGAGAGATAGTATTCAACTTTTCTGTCAACTGAGATGAATAGGATTTTTCATACTCAACTCCCCAGCCGAAACTGCTGGAGTCTCCCAACACATGCAGGGTTCTTCCTTCTGTTTTAGTAGGCTCATTTGAAGACACACGAAAGCCTTCGGCATTGGAGACAATCGTCCAGGGGGGTAGCTTGTCCACCATAAGGGCCGAGGAATAGTTCTGTACCGTGGTCGAAAAATTTGGTTTTAACCGATAACCATAACGTAAGTCGGGCTCATAGGCATAGGCATCTTCATTCACAAATCCCTGCCCAGCCACAAACTGCTGGTATTTTTCTAATACTACGGGGTCCATTTCTTCCATCCAGGAAGGGATGGTGTAGGATTTATAGTGAAATGTTGGTTCAAACCCTGAGACTCTGAGAACTAATTCGATAAATCCGAAAAAGAAAAAGACCACTACTATGGAGAACCAAAAAGACTGAACCTTTTTTGAACTTTTTAATGAGGCCACAGCCAACCCCTATAGTTTGGAAGGAGAAAAGCGTTTTAATAAAAGAGAATTACCGACTACTGAAACAGAACTCAAAGACATGGCCACAGCAGCAAATACGGGTTTCAAAAGGACACCATAAAAAGGATACAAGACCCCTGCAGCAATGGGAATTCCCAATACATTGTAAAAGAATGCCCAGAAAAGATTCTGCCTGATTTTAGCCATAGTCCGCCGACTCAATTCAATAGCTTGGGCTACGGCCCTGAGATCTGAGGTAACCAGAGTTATGTCAGAAGCTTCCATCGCAACATCCGTACCGCTCCCCAAAGCAATACCCACTGTGGATTCTGCCAATGCCGGTGCGTCATTGATTCCATCGCCCACCATTGCAACCTTGCACCCTCCTGCCATCAGTTTTTTAATTTCATCCCTCTTACCTGAAGGTAGGACTTCCGAGATCACATCATCAATATCCAGCTGTTGGGCGACAGCCTGAGCGGTTTTTCGATTATCTCCTGTCACCATCATCACTTTCAGTCCCATCTTTTTTAGATGGTGAACACATTCCCTGGCATAAGGCTTTAACTTGTCTGTAGTGGTGATAAGACCTTCAATCTTTCCATCAACACTCAACAGCATGGGTGTCTTTCCTTTAATCGCTAATTTTTCCAAGTCATCACTCATGGAAGAAAAATCGATTTTCTGTTCCTGCATCAATTTGACATTGCCGAGGAAAACATTTTTATCCTCTATTTTTCCTTGCACTCCAAAACCGGGCAGAGCCTCAAATTCGGAAACTGTTTCGAGCCTGAGTTTGCGTTTCTTCGCCTCTAAAACCACAGCCTGAGCTAAAGGGTGCTCCGATTGTTTTTCCAGAGAACCGGCCAACATCAGTAGACGGTCTACATCCAATAGAGCGGCTGGTGATAAAAGCACATCTGCTACTTCCGGTTTTCCGAAAGTGAGAGTTCCCGTTTTATCAAATACAATCGTATCGAGTTTTTCAGCCTGCTCTAAAGCCTCACCGCTCTTAATCAAAATACCCATCTCTGCGCCTTTTCCAGTTCCAACCATGATCGCCGTTGGAGTAGCAAGCCCCAAAGCACATGGACAAGCAATGATCATGACCGAAATGAAGATCATCAGAGCAAAAAGAAACGGTGTCGTCGGCAAGGGATCGAATGAGCTTCCAAAGCCCCACCAGAATGCGAAAGCCAGTAGGGCCATGCCAATCACTGATGGCACAAAGATTCCAGCAATTTTATCCGCAAGTCTTTGCACAGGTGCTTTCGATCCTTGTGCCTGTTCCACCAATTGAATGATCTGTGCCAGCACCGTATCTTTACCCATGCGGGTCACCCGCATTTTAAAGAATCCGGTTCTGTTGATGCTCGCCCCGATCACTTCATCACCAGATTTTTTTTCTACCGGAACACTTTCACCGGTCAACATAGACTCATCAATCGAAGATTGCCCTTCAATCAGAACCCCATCTACAGGGATTTTCTCTCCGGGCCGGACTAAAACTACATCTCCCACAATGAGGTCTTCCACACTGACTTCAAGCTCCCTGCCTTCTCGTTCGACGTGAGCGGTTTTAGGCTGAAGTCCCATCAACTTTTTGATCGCGGAAGAAGCGTTATGCTTGGCCCGCGCTTCCATCCAACGTCCAAGTAATACAAGTGTGATGATCATAACTGAAGTGTCGTAATAAACACCCAAACTAGCTGACAAGCCCGGAAGAATGGTCACCCATGCACTATAGAAATAAGCCGCCGAAGTTCCCACAGCAATGAGCGTGTTCATATCAGCGTAACCGTGACGGAGTCCGTTGAACGCCCCGCGGTAAAACTGCCCACCACAATAAAACTGCACCGGGGTCGCAAGAATGAACAATGTGATGTTCAACGCCTGCAATTGGATATTGAATAACGACCCGCCCTGCATCGAAAGAAACATGACCATCAGACTTGTCAATCCGCTGAAGATCAGCTTCAGTTTAAGCTCAGCCAGATGCTTGAGATATCGTTCTTCATCGCCATCCGTTGAAATAGATTTTTCAGGCAATAAACGATAACCGGCTTCTTGCAAAGCTGACCGCAGAGATTCAAAATCGACCAGAGCCGGAATATATTCAACCAACACTTGTTCCGTCGCCAAATTCACATCAACGGCATGGACTCCTTGCAAAGACGAAAGCTTTTTCTCAACCCGAGAAACACAAGAGGCACAGGTCATCCCCTCAACAGGAAATGTTTTGCTCAGACGCGGGATTTCAAACCCCAACTTTTCTATGGTCAAGGGAAACTGTATAACAGGAATTTTTTGTGGATCGTATTCGATAGAGGCTGTTTCTGCGGCAAAATTGACGTGGGCGGAAATCACCCCTTCCAGTTCACCAACCTTTTTTTCGATCCGCGCTGAACAACTGGCACAACTCATACCTTTAACCGAAAGGGTTATGCTGTTATTATTTTTAGGTTTAATATCCGACATAATGAACTCAAATTATATTAAGGAATCTACACTACTTTTTCAGGATACACATTTTCAGAGATCTAATCTAATAACTATGGTTGGAAAAGCAGGAAGGCTGGATGAAAAAAAAGGATTTTAATTAGCGAAGCTTTTTATTTATTGCTGAACAACGTTTTCAGAGTGACTATGCCATAACCGACCAATAGGAGGGCTATCAGTCCACTGGAAAAAGAGTTCTGGCTTATAGCGCTGGTGAACACAAAGATACCCACTGCGCTTAAAACTACACCGAGAATAAAAAAACCAATCGAGCGGTAGAACGGAGGTTTACTCTCCTGAGAATCCAGAGAATTGCGTTTTTGCTTGAGTTGCCAGCGCCAGCGGAGGATGTAGTAGGTCTGGCGAAACCAGTTGAACAAGCCACTGTCTTCAATCATGCTGGTCCGGCAATACATGCATTGCGTATCCGTATTGCGGTTGGGGAACCCACAGTTCAGACATAGTTTGCTGTCTGGACTTTGGTTTAAAGTTACCGGCTCTTTTTTAGGCTTATCCATTAAACTCCTCATCGGCTAATATACAACTCTTGGTAAGAGAAAAGTTGCCGAGACGCCCTTAAAATTCGTTTACTAACAGGTGTAAACAAATTTTATTACTTATAGCTGGCCCTGTCAATCTCCAATACTTTTAGAAGCATTTGCCTCAGCCAGAACCAGTTTATTATTCATCATTGAACTGAGAGGCTCAATTGCCTATAATCCATTTCCTACTTTTAAAATTGAAAAATCCATTATCATGAAACTCATTCTTTCCACCATTTTATCTCTTTGTATGATTTCGCCTGGTTTTGCTGCACCCTCTTTAGAAGAAATGGCCCTAATTCCGGCTGGAAAATCCCAAATGGGAAGCAGGAAATCCCTATTGGAGCTCAAACCTCACGATTTGTTCAATACCGACCGGCACACCTTGGGGCCAGAAAACCCGGCACATGAGGTCTCACTCGATGCTTTCTATATAGATATTTATGAAGTGACTAATGTGAAATACAAAAAGTATGTGAAGGATACCGGAGCAAAAGAACCTCAAGGCTGGGGAAATCCTAATTTCAATGGGGACCAGCAACCTGTTGTCGGCGTTTCCTGGAAGGAAGCCGTGGCCTATTGCAAATGGAGCGGGAAAAGGCTTCCAACAGAAGCTGAGTGGGAAAAAGCAGGCCGGGGCAAACGTCCGATCCAATACCCTTGGGGGGATTCACCACCTGATTCCGAAAAGTTGAATTATAACGAAGAGAAGATGAAGACCATGCCAGTGGGCTCTTATGAAAAAGGCAAGTCAGATTATGGCATCTATGATCTTTCGGGAAACGCTTCCGAATGGGTTCATGACTGGCATTACCCAGAGTACTATCTGTTTTCTCCCAAAGCAAACCCGCAGGGTCCTGAAAGTGGACAATACAAAATTATTCGCGGGGGAAACTGGAGAAACACCTCAGAGTATGTCGATCTGACCTACCGCAACGCAACCACACCCCGCATGCGAAATACTGGCGTAGGATTTCGTTGCGCTAAAAATGCATCTTGATAAAACTACTACAATAGAGCTTTAGAGTTAAGACCGTTTGAGTCGGGATAATATTTTGTCAAGCAGGAGGTCGGCAATTTCTCCCTTTGGTTTCAGAGGCAGGCTTTCCATATTTTCTTCACGATCAATGATCGTTACCTGATTGGAATCGGACTGAAACCCGATTCCCGGAGCACTGATGTCGTTGGCAACAATGAGGTCGAGGTTTTTCTTTTTCAGTTTCTCCAAAGCACTCTCCACCAGATTCTGACTTTCCGCCGCGAAACCCACCACCAATTTTCCTGAGTTACGTTTAGAAACTTCAAGCAAAATATCTTTAGTTGGCACCAGCTTAAGGGTCAGACCTTCGTCACCTTGTTTTTTAATCTTTTCTTTCTCCAGTTTTTCTGCGGCAAAATCACCCACTGCGGCAGACATCACAAGAACATCGCAGTTATCAAGATGCTCCTGAACCAGGTCATTCATCTCTTTCGCCCTTTTGCAGGACTTAAAGACCACACCCGCTGGCGGCTTTAAATAAGTCGGTCCGCTGATGAGAACCACTTCACCTCCACGCGCCTTGACTTGCTCGGCCACGGCATAGCCCATTTTCCCTGAAGATGGATTAGACAGATATCGTACAGGATCAATAGCTTCATGAGTGGGTCCGGCTGTGATGAGAAATCGTATCCCGTCCAAGTCATCACGCTGGGTAAAATAACTTTTAATCTTCTCCAGAATAACGGGAATGTCGGCCAAACGTCCCGGGCCAATCACTCCACAAGCGAGTTCACCCGACTCAGGATCGACAAACTCGACGCCTCTGGATTTAAGAGTAGCAATATTTTCTTGCACGGCGGGGTGCCCCCACATCCCTTCATTCATGGCAGGAGCAATCAGCACCGGACCTTTAAACGCCAAGTGCAAACTTGATAAAGCATCGTCGGCGAGGCCATGCGCCATTTTCCCCAGCATGGAAGCGGTGGTCGGAGCCACAACCAGAAGATCTGCATTTTCAGCTACGCGGATGTGTTCCATCTCTGCTGAATTTTGCGCATCAAACTGTGTGTGGTAAACCGGATGCCCTGAAAGGGCCTCGAATGTCAGTGGAGCTACAAATTGCCCGGCATTGGCACTCATCACAACCCGCACCTCGGCCCCTTCTTTCACCAACAAGCGCACTAACTCCACAGCCTTGTAGGCGGCGATACTGGCCGAAACACCCAATACAATCTTTGCATTTTTCATAATTTAATTATATGTATTAATTACCGGGCAATCAATGTTTTTAGGGAATTAGGGAGATTGACTTTTCACCTTTCATTCCATAGAGTAATGTCATTATTTCCTAGCTGTTTCTTACACTTTCGCCTGCCCAAAAATGCCTGAATTAAGAAAAGATCCGATCGTCAATCGCTGGGTCATTATTTCCAGTGAGCGCGGCAAACGCCCGAAGGATTTTTCCACTCCTGAAAAAAAGACCAAATACAAGTCCTGCCCTTTTTGTGAGGGTAATGAACAATTGACTCCACCTGAGATTATGGCTCACCGCAAAAACTCACCCGATTCACCGGGATGGACCTTGCGTGTGGTCCCCAATAAATATCCAGCCTTGACCGATGAAGGAGGAATAGAACAAGAAACCGAAGGCCTCTACGATAAAATGAACGGCATCGGCACACATGAAGTAGTGATTGAAAGCCCGGATCACAATACAGAGTTGGAGCTTTTACCTCAAACTCAAATTGTTAGCAGTCTGGAAGCATTCCGTGAAAGAGTTTTGGCTTTAAAGCAAAACAATCGGTTCAAATACATCCTGATATTTAAAAACCAGGGCGAGCCAGCCGGTGCCAGTCTGGAGCACACTCACACACAATTGATCGCCCTGCCCATCGTCCCAGAGGTGGTGAGCGAAGAAATCGCGGGCTGCAAAAAACATTACGATAAAAAAGAGCACTGCATCTATTGCGATTTAATCACGCAGGAACTGAAAGATGGGAGAAGAATCGTCTGCCAGAACGAACATTTCATCACGCTTGTTCCTTTTGCTCCCCGATTTCCATTTGAGATGTGGATATTGCCCCGGATTCATTCTGCCCGGTTTGAAGAATGTGAAACCAGCCTTCTTGACGCACTGGCATCTTTATTCAAAGAAAGCCTTCTAAGAATGCGTACCGTTCTCAATTCTCCGCCGTATAACTACGTGTTCCACACCGCGCCGGTAAACGGTAATCATTATAATTATTATCATTGGCATATAGAAATCATGCCGAAGCTCACCAAGATGGCAGGATTCGAGCAGGGAACCGGGTTTTATATCAATCCTACTGTCCCTGAAGAAGATGCCAAAATTCTTCGGGAAGCACAGATCAAAGACAAATAAAGGCCTGTAACAATGGAAAGTGACAAGAAATTCAGAGTTACCATCCGGGTTCCAGAAATTTTTTATGTGCTCAGGAGCCATGAGTCACAGGAGCCTGACAGCTTTATTGCCGAGGCTGAATTAATAAAAAAACACCAATCAAATGAAGATCCCGACGAGCCCGTTTCGGTAGAGGTTCAATTGGGACGTGACCAGATAGATGTCGTTTGCAGGACACTTAAATCAGAATTCACAACTGAGACCAAAAACATAACCTCATTCAAAAGTTATGTTCACAACCTGGAATCTAATACCCACAAAAAGGCAATACAAGAAGTTGAAAACTTTCTGCAAGAAATGCGAAGTCTTGAGAAGGATTACAAAGGCGATAATATCTACAAATTTTTCAGTGAACACTGGGCTCAATACGGGGAAGATTTTTATTTCATTTTAAAAAGTATCGACCTTGCAGGAATCAGGGTGGTGAAAGACAGTAGCCTTATAGAACACCTGACCGATGAACAAAAAATTGAAATCTATCTTGAAACTTATTGATGGATTGCAAAAAAAATCCACCCAGGGGAGCTGAGTGGATTTTGCAGAGGCAATCACCCTAAAATCAGGGCCATCGAAGCGATTCTCCCCCCTACCTCAATTTCATTCACCTTTTCGTTCAATTCCTTTGATAATAGAACGTCCTTTGGGTGCATGGTTTCTCAAATGCTCACGCACAAGCATCACAGCATGATTGTCATCCATCGCCGTTATGAAGATGCTAAAATCATCCTCAGAGTTGTCCTTTTCGCTTATTAAAACACCTTTTACTTTAAAGCTGTAATGTTTAGGTGGCATGGTATTCTCAAATTAGTTTAAAACGGTATTATATGATATCAACTATGATTAAAGAAGCAGCCGAAATTCTTCGGAGAATCAGGATATAAATTATGAAACTAAAAATCCTTTTTGTCTCCGCCGAGGTCTATCCTTTTGCTAAAACTGGAGGACTGGCAGATGTCAGTAGCGCATTGCCTCCTGCCCTGAAAAAACTCGGACACGATATTCGGGTCATCATGCCCAAATACCCCTGCACTGCCAAAGCAGGGAAAAAAATACAGTCTCTCAAAATCGACCTGAAACTCTCAGGCTTCAATGAGAAAGGTACGCTATTTAAGTCTGAACTCGATGGAGGGGTTCCGGTTTATCTCATCAAACACGATGGCTACTTTAACCGAAAACACATTTATGGAGAACCCGGTTCGGATTACCCCGATAGCGTGGAGCGATTTTCATTTTTCTCTCAAGCTGTTCTTGAGGCCGTCAAAAGTATCGACTTTAAACCGGACATCATTCATTGCAACGACTGGCATACAGGACTTATCCCGGTATATTTAAAATCGATCTATCGTAAAGACCCGTGGTTCTCCCAAACTAAAACTTTTTTTTCGATCCATAACCTCGGCTATCAAGGCAATTTCCCTCATTCTCAGTTGAAATTTACCGGACTGGATGAGTCTTTATTTACTGAAGAAGGCCTTGAATTTTACGACCAGATCAGTTTTTTAAAGGGCGGACTAATTTTTTCTGATACTTTAAGCACAGTGAGCCCCACCTACAGCCAGGAAATCCAAACTCCAGATATGGGGTTTGGCATGCAAGGGATATTACAAAAACGTTCTGGTTGTCTGCATGGGATTTTGAACGGCGTCGACGAGACAATATGGAACCCAAAAACCGACCCTTTGATTCCGGTTAATTATGGACCCAAATCCCTCTCACAAAAAAAACAATGTCGTGAAGACCTGATCAAAACATTTTCTCTTCGGCTCAATAAAAAAGTACCCATTCTCTGCATGATCACCCGGCTTTCACAACAAAAAGGAATCGACTTGATCATGGAAGCCAAAGACGCACTCGACAAGCAAGACGTATCCTTAGTGATTCTGGGAACAGGCTCAACTGAATACGAAGCCTTCTTTAAACAATGGAGCCGTGAACAACCAGACAAAATTGCAACAGCATTGAAGTTTGACGAGTCTCTCGGCCACCAAATACTGGCAGGTAGTGATATGCTTCTTATGCCCTCTCTTTATGAACCTTGCGGGCTCACCCAAATGTATGCATTGAAATATGGCACCGTTCCTATAGTCAGGGCTGTCGGTGGTTTGAAAGACTCCATTCAGGAATTCAGTGAGAAGACGGGAAAAGGAACCGGATTTAAATTCAAGGCTCCACAGTTAAAATTTCTCCTGAAATCACTGCAAAAAGCCTTATCCTATTTCCACCAAACTCAAACTTGGAAAAAACTGATGTTAAACGGGATGTCTAAAGACAATAGCTGGGAGTTTGCTGCCAAAAAATATTCACTTCTTTATCAGAAATCCCTTCGTTCCTGACAGCCGATTCGACAAGGAGTCTTTTTCTATGACGCAAAGCAGTCTCGGTCTGGAAATTCTTCAGGAAGTTACCCGGATCGCCAACTCCACCCTTGATCTGGATGAAACCTTGGAGAAAATCATCCAGGTCATTAAAAATAAAATGCATATGGATGCCTGCGCCATATATCTGATCAATGAATCGGATGGGCTCCTGCACCTGAAAGCCTCCATGGGTCTGCCTGAAAAAGCCATGCACATTAATCTGGCCATGGGACAGGGAGTGACTGGCTGGGTTGCTCAACAGGGAACTTCCCTGGCTTTAAGTGAAGCTATGCAAGATCCTCGATTTCTCTATTTCCCGGAAATTGAAGAAGAAAAGTTTAACTCCTTGCTTTCAGTTCCAATTCTTGCCGATTGCCCACCTCTGGGAGTCATCAATGTTCATAGTGTTGAAAAGAGAATGTTCAGCCTGGAAGAAACCACTGTTTTAGAAACCATTGCAGGTCAGGTCACCGGCTGTCTGAAAAATGCCATTCAGTTTCACCAAAACCAGATGACATTAAAGGAAACCCGAATTCTGTATGATATCAGTCTAGCGGTACAATCCACTCTGAAGCTGGAACATGGATTTTGGATCATCCTCAGTGCTATCACCATGGGAGAAGCCGGAGGATTCAACAGGGCCATGCTGTTCACCCTTGATGATAAAAACCGCAAACTTCAAGGAATCATGGGCCTCGGTCCAGATTCGCATGAAGATGCAGTGAGAATCTGGACCGAGTTGGATAATAAAAAGGGCGATTTACTGCAATGGGCTATCAAAGAAGCTCAGCATGATCTGCACAGGGACTCCCCGTTTCACAACTTTGTTTGCGAATTAAGTTATACGGTCAAACCCCACGAAAATATTCTTTCAGAAACTGTACTGCAAAAAAAACCTTTCAACATTTTAAAAGCCAAAGAACATCCACTTGTCAGTAAGGAATTCATTGATGCGTTAGGTGTGGACTCATTCGCCACTGTTCCACTTATCGCGCATGAAGAAGTACTGGGGGTCATTCTGGTCGATAACCGTTATGATCAAAAACCTATCACCGAAGAAAACCTGAGGTTTTTAACACGGTTCACCGTTTACGCCAGTTGGGTTATCGAAAACTCCAGGCTTTTCTCCAAACTTCTCGACACCAACCGCGAACTTCTCTCCATGAAGGAACAACTGGTCCAGGCAGAACGACTATCGGCTCTAGGGGAAATGGCTGCAGAAGTTGCCCATGAAATTAAAAATCCGCTGGTTTCTATTGGGGGATTCGCCCGTAGGCTGAAAGATAAAATGACCGACCTCTCGCAAAAGTGGGAAGACAATAATGACTTGAAATCGGCCGCAAACTATTCTGACATTATTTCCACCGAAGTGGATCGACTTGAAAGGTTACTCAAAAATACTTTGATCTATTCAAAATCTGGAGCACTCGAAACAGAACAATGCCAACTCAATAAATTGATCGAAGAAGCCCTTTATTTGTTCAAGGCAGGCCTCTATGAAAAAAATATAAATCTGGTGACCGGCTTGGAAACTGACCTCCCTTTACTGGACCTCGATCAACAAAAAATCAAACAGGTTTTGATAAACTTATTCTATAACGCTCTGGAGTCCCTTTCTCTCGGTGGACTGCTAAAAGTTGAAACTTTTCAGGAAGAATATGCCCAGAAGCAGAAAATGATCACTGTACGGGTTGAAGATACAGGAGGGGGCATTCCCCAGGAAGTTTTTGAAAATATTTTCAATCCTTTTTTCACCACCAAACATACTGGCACAGGGCTCGGGCTTTCCATCTGTCGGAAAATCATAGAGAATCACGGTGGAACAATTCGGGTAGAAAACCAATTAGGTAAAGGGGTTACCGTCTACCTCCATTTACCATTGCAAAACAGCCCCGATTATATTAAAAACTAGTGTCCTTCATATAATGATGAATCTATTTTGCTCTATTTTTAGAGACCGAGACTTATGAAAACTATCCTCGTTGTCGATGACGAACAAAATATCCGGTTCCTCTATAAGGAAGAGCTTGAAGAAAACGGTTATCAGGTTTCTGTAGCCGCTACTGGCGAGGAAGCCCTGAAAATGTTAGACAAGCATATTCCTGACCTCATTATTCTGGATATCAAAATGCCCGGAATGGACGGGATCGAAGTCATGCGCAAAATCAAAGATGAAAAAGGCGATATCCCCATCATACTTTGTTCTGCCTATGGTCAATACAAGCAGGATTTCAGAGTATGGGCCTCAGACGCTTATGTGGTCAAATCAGCGGACCTTAGAGAGCTGAAACTCACCATCAAGGAGATTTTCAACCAGCAAAACGCCGGTTGACCTGAATAACATGACCCAACAAACCATCGAGCCCAGATTCATTGCTGTTGAAGGTGCCATAGGTGCGGGCAAAACATCTCTGGTTAGTCTTCTTGAACAACAATATGGCGCCAGAGTGATTCTGGAAGAGAACGATTCCAATCCTTTCATCGCAAAATTTTATGAGGATCAGGAAACCTACTCCTTTCAAACCCAGATTTTTTTTTTACTGAGCCGTTACAACCAGTATATGGAACTGGCACAACGAGACCTGTTCAACTCTGTGGTTGTGATCGACTACCTGTTTCAACGGGACAAAATATTTGCCCAACTCAATCTGGAAGATCACGAATACCGCTTGTACGAACAAATCTACAATCTGATAGCCTCGAAGGCCCCGAAACCCGATTTAGTCATTTTTTTGCAAGCCAGCACCGATGTATTGCTGGAGAGAGTTTCCAAACGGGGCCGGGATTATGAATCGTTTATGGACCCCGATTACCTTGATTCCGTGAACAAAGCCTTCAATAATTTCTTTTTTTATTATTCTGACACACCGCTTTTGGTCATAAATACCAATGAGATCGACTTTGTTGAAAAAAAATGTGACTTGGAAGAGTTGATTAACAAGGTCAACAGCCATAAAATAGGTAGAGAATATTATAACCCGCTTGGATCCTAACGGACCGGGACGGAGTAAGCTTCACAAATCAAGACGGACGTAATTCGGGGACCCCACTGGGCCTTAAAATTTTTCAAAACGTTCTTCTTTAGGTAGTACGCTTCTCCTGTGGTTTCATTTATTGATTCCATCCCCCGCCCGTTTGACTCAAGCCTTATCCTTATAAAAAATCATGGATGCAAGGCCTGTCACCGCTCCAGAAATTTTAGGGCGAAAAAAATCAGGGAAAAAGATCACAGCCCTGACTGCCTACGATTACAGTTTCGCCAAACTTCTCGACGCCACGGATTTAGATATCATTCTCGTGGGAGATTCTTTAGGAATGGTTTCTCTCGGCCATGAGAACACCCTGGCGGTGACCATGGAAAATATGATCGACCATACCCGCGCCGTTAAGCAGGGTGCTCAACGTGCTTTAGTAGTGGGCGACATGCCTTTCATGTCCTATCAGGTTTCAGTAGAACAAGCGGTGACAAACGCCGGTCGCCTGATTCAGGAAGGCGGAGCTTCAGCCATCAAACTAGAGGGCGGAGCCCGCATGGCAGACAGGGTTCAAGCGATTGTTCAGGCGGGCATACCCGTCATGGGACATATTGGCCTGACCCCGCAATCGGTGCATCAGTTTGGCGGCTATAAAGTTCAGGGGAAAAACTATCTCGACTCCCGACAGATCAAGCAGGATGCATGTGATTTGCAAAGTGCGGGCATCTTCGCTTTGGTTCTTGAAGGCATTCCCGGTGAACTCGCTGAAGAAATCACTACAGAACTAAAAATACCCACCATTGGCATTGGTGCAGGCTCCAAATGTGACGGACAAATTCTAGTTCTCCATGACCTCCTTGGATTGAATCAGGACTTCGTCCCCAAATTTGTTAAACAATATGCTCAACTGGCTGATAGTTTGAAGAATGCCGTTGCAGATTACATACAGGATGTCAGGGCAGAAACATTTCCGGCAAAGGAACATACCTATCATTCAAAACAAGGCAAGCTTAAGCAAGTCAATGATGGAAACTAAAACTCAGACCTTGCAGGCAGTATCCTCCATTTCCGAAATGAAAGAAATTTCTCAATCGTTTCGGAAACAGAACCTGACCATAGGGCTTGTGCCAACCATGGGTTGTCTCCATGAAGGCCATCTAAACCTGGTCAAACGATCATTGGAAACCTGTGACCGAACCGTGGTGAGTATTTTTGTTAATCCCACCCAGTTTGGCCCTGACGAAGATCTGGATACCTACCCACGCCAGTTGCAAAGCGACATCGAAAAACTGGAAGGGGTGGATATTCTATTTCACCCATCCAATGAAGAGATGTATCCGACAGACTACAAAACCTATGTGCAGGTGCAGGATATTACCGAGCATTTATGTGGGAAAAGTCGGCCCGACTTATTCAAAGGGGTCAGTACAGTTGTGTTAAAATTATTCAACATCGTCCGGCCTCATAACGCTTACTTTGGCGAAAAAGACTGGCAACAGCTTGCCGTTATCGAAGCTCTGGTTGAAGATTTAAACCTCGATGTTGTTCTCAACCGTGTACCGATTGTAAGAGAACCCGATGGGCTTGCAATGAGCTCCAGGAACCAATATTTGTCGCAGCAAGAAAGACAAACTGCCCTGTCTCTATCTCGTTCCCTTAAGGAAGCACGCGACAATATCCGGCAAGGCACCACATCCGCTAAAGTGATCAGCGATTTAATTCGCCAAGGCCTGTCAGGAAAAGAAGGAGTAGAAATCGACTACATTTCCATTTGTGATCCAAAAACTTTCAGGGGTAAAGAACAAGTCTGTGGCAGAACACTGATCGCCCTCGCGGTGAAGGTCGGTCCGTCACGGCTTATTGATAATTGCATTATCGAGGAAATCTGATGCAAAGAATTATGCTTAAATCCAAGCTTCACCGTGCCCGGGTAACGGCAACGGAAATTGACTATGAGGGCAGTATCGCCATTGATGAGGACCTGTTGGACAGAGTCGGCATTCTGCCTCTCGAACAGGTGCATATCTTTAACATTAACAGCGGAGCCCGGTTCATCACCTATGTCATCACCGCCGAACGCGGATCTGGAATTTTCTCAATCAATGGTGCAGCCGCCCGTCTGGCGCAGATAAATGATCGCATCATCGTCGCGGCTTATGGTATGATAGATACTGATCAGGAAAGCCATAATGCCCAAGTCACCCTTCTCGACGAGAGCAATCGAGTCGTTGAAGGCTAGTGAGTATTTTGTAAACCTGTGCCTAACTCAACCCTTCGCTTTTTGAGGTTACCTTGACCGATCTTTTCATATATGCCGCCGCTGGATTCATGGTCTGGATGTGTCTGGACTGCATCCAACGCCGCGAACATTTTATCTGGATCATCATTATGATCATCCTTTTCCCTGTCGGAGCGTTTGCCTACTTCTTTGTAGTGAAAAATCGCGCTGGCGGTGCCGCTGGTAAAGCCGGGACCACATCTCCCACTCCTATCCGTAAGGAAATTGAAACAGAAGAGACCCTGCAACTCAAGCAACTGATCAAGCAATACAATAAAGCCTATCACTACGAAAAGCTCGGGCAGACTTATTCCGAGCAAAAAAAATTCGATCTGGCTATTCCTCAATTTGAAGAAGCCATCAAAAAAGACCCCGAAATGCTGGAAGCTCGTTACGGGTTAGCTAAATGCTTTCACGGAATGGGCAACTATGAAGAAGCCGCCGTTGCCTTGGAAGAACTCACCGCGATCGACAAAAAATACGATTATGGCAATGCCATTTTTGGGTTAGCAGAAAGCTATCGTCTAGCAGGCAACGAAGAAAAAGCCTTGGAAAAATATGGCGAAGTCATCAACTCTTTCCACTTCTTTAAAGCTTATTACCACTACGCCAACCTTCTCGATAAAAGCGGCAAAAAGCAGGAAGCCATTGACTATATGAAAAATATTATCGGCTCTTCTAAAGATCTGCCTGACTATAAACTCGAAAAAGAGCGGTTCTGGATTGATGAAGCCTATAAGTTTTTAAGGAAAAACGGTGTTGAACTGGCCTGACCTCGTATTTCCCACTCGGTTCAAAAGTCATGACAATTCTTTCTGAAAATTTAAAAACTCTCCGAAAAAAACTCAACTGCACCCAGATGGCCCTCTCAGAGGTCCTCGAAATCGGTTTCAGAACCTACGTCCGATACGAAGCAGGGGAAAGAGACGCGCCTGTATCGGTCATGGTCAAACTAGCTAAACTGGGGAACGTGTCGCTCGACCGACTCCTGACCACTAAGATCCTCCCCGAAGATTTAGACACTCCAGACCAGGCAAAACCTAAGTCCACAATCCATAACGCAGAAGTGATCGGTGGTGGCATTGAAGAGGGGCGCTTAATGCTCAAAGGGTTTCTGAACGATAACCTCGTGACCACTAACAAAGACGAACAAAAACTACTCACTCTGTTTCGAAAAGCCAATCACAACAGCCGGGAAAAGTTCCTGCTCGACTTGGAATGGGTGTTCAACAATACCCGCAGATCACGCCTGACAGGTGTCAAAAAAATCCCCCGCAAACTGGAAAAAGAACAGACTGCCGTCAAACTAAAAAAACTCGCCAAAAACATCAAAAAAATCACCGTCCGTGGCTAACCACTCGGCTTAGAGCCGACTGCAATAGCCCATGAATCCAGCAAAGAGTTGCCTCGGCTTGTGAAGTAGTAACCAGCTTGAAAGGCCGGAGTTAATTGAATTGACCGTTACACTGGAGATTCCACAAACTATTGACTGGACAAGAGTTGCGAGAACCCTAAAGGATATTTTCAACTCTTTTTTCATGCCTTGTACTGTAGGCAAGTTTTAGGCAAAATGATGAAGCAGGAAGAGTTGTTGTTTTTTTCATCAGGTTCCCCATCATTTAATCCCTTTATTATTTAAAAAAGCACTGTACTTTTTGTCGGTGCCCATAATATGTCGGGTTAACCAATCCTTGAGAAACCTTAACAGTTCATCGTCAACTTCAGCTTCGCCCATTTTAAACTTATGATGGAAGTCCATTACTTGGGAAATTAAAATTTTATGTTTTTCTTTATGCTCATTTGTTGCGGGATAACCGTTGCTCCCAAACAAATCCTCCTCATAGTCAAAATGAAACTTCGTATAATCCACCAATTCATCCAAAGTTTTCCTTATTGCCTCAACTCCTAAGTTTAAGGTTTTTCCTCGATAAACCTGATTAATTAGCTTCACCAGGTTTTTGTGATGGTCATCAATCACTTGAATATTTACACTGAAGGCCTCATTCCATTTCATAAGAACAATAGAATCCTCGTCAGATTGGTCTGTCGCGACAATTCTCTGCAAATCGTCTGCAATTTGATAAAGTTTATCTGCAGCCTTCTGGTTATCCTTCGATCCCGAAGCAGTCCCTTCTGCAGCATTCGCGACACCGTGAATATTTTGGGCAATTTCTTGAGTTCCCTTTGCGGCATCGTCAATGCTTCTAGTCATTTCATTCGTAGTAGCCGTTTGTTCTTCAATTGCGCTTGCAATGGTACTAGAAATATCATTAATTTGATTGATCACCCTACATATTTCCTGAATAGCATCCACCGAATCGGTGGTAGCAGACTGAATGGTATCTATTTTTTCACTAATATTCTCAGTTGCTTTAGCAGTTCCCTTAGCCAATTCCTTTACCTCATTGGCAACAACAGCAAATCCTTTACCTGCCTCCCCTGCCCTAGCTGCTTCGATGGTGGCGTTGAGGGCCAGAAGATTGGTTTGTTTGGCAATACCTGTTATTACCTTGATCACCTCCCCAATTTCCTCTGAGCTTTTTCCGAGCTTGGAAATCGTAGCATTCGCATTTTCACCAATTTGTACAGCTGTATTGGTTACATTTGCAGCCTCAGCGGAACCATTTGCAATTTCATGTATACTCATGCTCATTTCCTTAACACTATTTGCTAAGATCTCAACGCTAGAACTAACTTTGTCTGATGCAGAGGAAACCATATTAGCCTGGCTAGAAGTTTCATCCGAATCATCACTCATTTGCATACTTACCCCAGTCAATTCCAAGGAGGCTGTAGCTAAGTCCTGAGCTTTTAAAGTCACTTTACTAAGAATGTTTTCCAAGTTGTCTTTTACATCTTTCTCACGTTTCTCCAATGCCAGTTGTTGAGTGATAACTTCCCACGTCACCATGAACCCTGAATTATTCCCTTCATCATCTTTAACGAGGTTTACCAAAAGGGTTAATATCTCTTCTCCCAATTGAATCTGGGTACTGTATGGAAGGTTATTCGGGTTTGACAATAAATTTCTTTGATGCTCCGGGTTCTTATGAAAAACGTCAATGGATTTCCCAACGATTTCTTCCGCTTTAACAGGAAGCAGATCTTCAATTGATTTCAGTGTTTTCTTAGATGATGAATTGAGGTAGGTTATACAGAAATCTTTGTCCGCAATAATAAGGTTCACTGGGATTTTTTCTAAAATTGAAGCGGCTCCCTGGATCTCCATTTTCGCTGCTGTATTGCTCATAATAGGCCTCACATGATTTTGTTTCAACAAAACTAGGTGAGTTAAAAGCTGTACTCTTTAGCCATGAAATTTAGCGCCTTCATTCATGGTTTTCTCTTTCTTCGCTTTTAAAAATTCCTAGCTATCTTTTCCCTTAAAACTCTATACACACAAGACCAATCAAGGTTATAGCGTATAAGCTGATTTATCTTTTCACACAATTAAAGCAAGCTTGATACCAAAAAATAGAAACTAACTTATCCCATTATTTAACAGCAACTTAGCAAGTTTTTAGATTTTTGATTAATCACAGTATGTACAATATTTTTAAGCATTAAAAATTGCTCAGTATAAAAATTTATAATTGGGGTATTTGCAGTGGCTATACTTATTGGGATTTGAGAGGTCGGAGTTAATTTAATTAACCGCTACACGGGGGCTTCCACAAACTATTGACTGAACAAGAGTTGTTAAAGACTTTATTTTTCTTCGCAACGGAAATCGTTTTCAGACTCCCAATGGATTTCCAGATAGTGAGGAACTTTGGTTTTATGGTCGATTTTAGCCGACTGAACCTGCTCAGGAGTCAGGTTCATGGAATAACGCAAGACAGCTTGGTTAAGGTTCGCCAATTGCAATTGAGCCCCCTGCATCAAGGCTGAGGACAAATATGCCGACGCTAGATTGGCCTCGGAAAGCAAGGTGTCGCGAAGATCAGACTTGAAGAACCTTGCCTCCTGAAGATTAGACTTTACCAAATTCGTTTTTCTGAGATCGGCTTCTCTGAAATCGACTTCACGGAGATCAAGGTCACTGAAATCAACTTTTCTTAAGTTTGCTTTCTTGAAGGTGCATCCTCGGAACTTGGTTCCTTGAAATAGCACTCCCCGGCAATCTGTTTCGTTGAGGTTGGCACCTTTCAAATCTGCGTCTATGAAAAAGGCTTTGCCAAGGTCGGCTCCCTGCAAATTGGCACCCTTGAGATTTGCTCCATCGAATATGGCTTTTTTGAGGTCGGCATTCCTCAAGTCAGCGTCATGAAGGTCAGCACCTTCTAGATCTGGCTGAATGTTTCGATAATCTTCCCGCCAACGATTCCATTCAACTATAGATTTTTTTAGGAGGATAACGTGTCCTGAGGTAGCCAATTAATTCCAAGTCCTTTATATTTGCGCCTTCTTTCCAGCTCTATTATCTTCCACAATAATGCCTAATCGTATTTCGTCATCATACTTTATAGCCATTACCGCTTCATTACCACCCTTGCTAGAGGACTATTTACGGAGAAATTTTTTCAGGATATCGTTCATATCGAACAACAGGGAGATAGGTCGACCGTGCGGACAGGTGTAGGGCATGGAAGTCTGTTCCAGATCGGAGATAAGTTTTCTCATCTGGTCGAGGTTGAGTGTGTGGTTGACCTTTATGGCATTCCGGCACGACATCATGATCAACACATCTTCGTATTTCTCATTGAGAACATCATCGTGTGTGTCTTTGGGGAGGGATTCAATAGTTTCTCGCAGAAGTTTTTCGTGATCGCCATTTTTGAGTATCGCCGGAACAGAGCGAAGTAAAAACTCATTTTTGCCGAACGATTCCAACTCTAGCCCAAGGTCCAGCAATCGCGTCAGGTGTGGAGTCAACACTTCCGTCTCTTCGGCTGAAAGTTCTATGGGAAGAGGAAACAGAAGTTTCTGCACTTCTACCTTGCGATTTTCAGCGGCAGCACGAAACCGTTCATATAAAATTCTTTCATGGGCCACATGCTGATCGACAACCAATATGCCTTGTTTGCCCTGCATGATGATAAACGACCGATCCAATTGACCCAAGGGTTCGAACTCTGAATAAATAAGGTTAGATACGGGTGTAGGTGCTTTATCGAACCAGTTAACCTGCTGCGTTGATTCCGCATCTGGCCTCAACATGGTTCTTAAAGCCTGTGACAGATCTCCTTGAACAGGGGGAGGCGACGTCCACTGCGGTGGTTGATAATTGGGTCGCGGCGAATAGGAGTGCGATGTCTCTTGCAGAGGGATATCTGTTTCGTCTCGCGGGGTCGCCAAATTAACCTGCTGATTCTTTTCCAATGCGGCGCGAACACCATGCGCCACGAATTGATGCACATCCTGTTGAAACGCGAAGCGGACTTCCGCTTTGGATGGATGAACATTCACGTCCAGCAATTTCGGGTCCATAGTTAAATACAGGAACATTGCCGGGTGCTGGCCTTTAGGCAACAGATGACTGTAGCCCTGTTGGGTAGCATGCAGAATGACTTTGTCTCGAACAAACCGACCATTGATAAAACAATACTGAGCGTTCCGGCTCGATCGGGTATAAACAGGGCTCGATACAAATCCCTTCAACTGATAATCCCCGGATTGTGCTTCAACCTCCAGAAGGGATTTTGCCAGGTCGGGTCCGAATAACTCCGCGATACGGTAATGTAATTGGTCCGTCGGCAGGGTGTTGATCACTTCACGACCATTATGCGTTAAATTAAACTGGATATGAGGATTAGCCAGCGCTTGCTGTGTGACCACCTGAGTGATATGGGAGAACTCTGTGGAATCGCCTTTTAAGAACTTACTGCGCGCAGGAGTCACATAAAAAAGTTGTGCCACTTCAAGCGTTGTTCCCTGGGGACAAGCGGCATCTTTTTGTTCAACAAGTTCGCCACCTTCCACAACGATCAATTTACCGCCTTCACTTTCACTCCGGGCACTGGTGCAACGCACTTTAGACACTGACGCTATGCTTGGCAGGGCTTCACCGCGAAACCCTAGTGACTGAATACTCTCAAGATCTTCGAACCGGGAGCACTTGCTGGTAGCATGGCGTGAAAAAGCCAACAGGCATTCTTCCGGTGCCATGCCCATGCCATTATCCATGATGCGTATTTTCTTTTTCCCTCCCCCTTCAATATCCAACCGAATCAGGGTCGCACCGGCGTCGATCGAATTTTCGACAAGTTCTTTGACCACGGAAGCAGGTCGTTCCACCACTTCTCCAGCGGCAATCTGGTTAGCCAGATCATCAGAAAGGACACGAATTTGCGACACTGGTTTTTGAGGGGTAACAGACATAAAAATCCTTTATTTTGAACGAGAAAGGTCCGATCATTTTTTTAAAGCAATTCGGAAACGAATGCAAGTCAATTGGTGATATGATGGTAGTGATGCAATACGGAGACGCCCCGTTGGACAATCATTTCTTCGAAAAAAACATCCAGTCATTGAAGGCCTGTACTTCCCAGTCGGGAAACCTTCCTCAAACCTTTTCTGAGAAAGTTACAGTTCTTTCAGCATCTGCCCCTACCCTTCGTTATGAAAACACCCTGCTTCATAGCAGTTATGACCCCGAAAAAGAAGCTGTTCGCTTCGCCGAAAAGCTAAAACCCGGAGCCTGTGTCTGTCTGTATGGTTTTGGGTTGGGTTACCATATAAAGACCATTCTCGATAAAATTGGTCCCGACGGATACCTTCTGACGATCGAGCTTAATCTCGATATTTTCACAGCCGCTTTGCAACTGAGGGACCAGACAGAAATTTTTGAAGATCGGCGCTTCCGATTGATTTATGGAACTGATGAGGCAAAGGTTTCCCGTGAAATCGCCTATGAGATGGAACAGCTCACCAAAGACCATGCCGATTCATTTGAAGTATTATTTCATGCACCCTCTTTCCAATGCATCCCGACTACCTTTCCTTCGCTCACTAATGCGCTGGAAGTTTTATTGCTTGAGCGTCGGTTCCCGGCGATATTTGGAAAGCTGGAGAAAGTAAATTATTCATTAAACCAAAAGGCTATAACAGACTCTCCCGGCATCAACGCCTTAAAAAACTCAGGTCAGGGCAAGCCGGGTATTTTGGTCAGCGCAGGTCCTTCCCTTGATCTGATGCTTCCACATCTGCATCATCTTCAAAGAGAGTTTTTGCTCGCCTGTGTGGACACTGCTTTTCCTATTCTTGCAAAAAATAATATTCAACCGGATTATGTTTTCTCGCTCGACCCGCAAGTGGATAGCACTGAGCATTTCATAGGTTACCCGGCAGAGAAGACAAGATTGATCTTCACGCCAACCATCAACCACAATGTACTTAAAAACTTTTCCGGTGAACGATACGTGGTTTATAAAGAGGGGCACTCTCTTTCAAAAGATAGCGAATCCAGCATGAAGGAAAAAGGCACCACACAGGCAGGAGGCTCCGTGGCCTGCTTGGGGCTCGATATGCTGATCCATTTTGGTTGTGACCCGATTTTCCTAACCGGTCAAGATTGCGCCTTTGCTGGAAACCGCTATTACTCCAACCATTCCAACTTCAACCAGAAACTTCAAGGTAGAATCGCAACAATGGAATCTCTCGAAAAACTGCATCGGGAAAAAGCTCAAGAGAAAAAACAACTCACGGTAAAAAGCACACAGGGTAACCCCCTGCTCACCGATCAAGTCATGTATAGTTATCTACGGACACTGGAGCATATCATCGAGGCTAATCCTGACACCCGTGTTTTTAATCTTTTATCCCACGGTGCTGAAATTGAACAGGCACCGGTATTAGGATCGGTTAACGAATTAATGCGTCGATCTTTTATTTCACCAATCTAAAAACCATGACTCCCTACACAAAATATCTACCTCATCTGGGTCTTACCGCCTTCATCATTTTTCTCGCGGCGGATTATTTCCCACCCTCCCAAAATTCAGCCTCACTCGATTCGGGGAAGGTTCAGAACATGCAGGAAGGCAGTCATAAAGAAGGAAGCCACAAAGAGGAAGGTCACAAAGAAGGTAGTAACGGTGAAAACCTTTCGCAGGAAGAGCGAGTACGCCGAATGGCCATCTTCCATTACAACGAGGGCAACAAGTTTTATAAGGAAGAGAATTATGGCGAGGCCGTTATCCGCTTCGAAAAAGCCCTGGCCCATAACAAAAAATTCAAGGAAGCCCTCATCAATATAAGCACCGCTTATATGAAAACTCAGGCATTCGATAAAGCGTTAGAAACACTTCAGGCAGGGCAAAACCAATACCCTCAGGAACCTCTGTTTGATTACAACTTTGCCTGTTATTACTCTTTGAAAGAAGATCCGGGGGCGGGGCTTTTAGCGCTTAAGCAAGCTGTGGAGAAAGGGTTCAAACAATTCGAACAAATAGAAAGCGACATCGATCTCAGTAACCTGAGAAAATCAGACGCATATAAAACCTGGAAAGAAACGATACCTTCTGCGAGAGCGACCTGATTTCACGACTCGGTTAAACGAACCTGACCAGAAGGGTTAATCCTGAGCCCGACCTTGCCGCTCAACAAAGAAAACATGGGCGATCCTATCAACTCTTTTCGCCACCCCTGAAACAGGAAGTGTTCCTCCATATCTTCCTTTTGTTCAAAGTGGGCCACAAAACTGTGAATCTGCTTTCGGTCTGCCAGAATACTTGGCTCAATTTTTAACTCTTCAGAACGAATCTGCACATAAGCCGAAAGCAGCTCCTCCACTCCTCGAGTCGTAGCATGCCCATTACTTTCCGGCAGCTCAACGAGTTCTGATTCTGGAACCTCCATGGCCTTTTCAATTGCAGACAAAATGAATGCCCCACTTTTATTCAGTTCCTTTTGATAAAAACCTCGAATTCCGGACAGCCCTTTTTCATCCCTCGGAGCTTTACGGGCAATTTCCAGTAACGTTTCATCCCGGATAATGGCTTTGGCCAGACAATCTCTCTTGACCGCCTCCCCTTCTCGCCACGCGGCGATTTCCTGAAGCACTGTCAGGTTTCGGGGTCTCAAACTACGCAGATTTTTAATTTTCATGAACCGCTTATACGGATCCGGCAAAGCAAATGTGTTGGGGTCTTCCCAATTATTGACTTCTCCCTGCACCCAATCCAAACGACCCATTTTTTTCAATCGTTCCATCAGCTTTTCATACACCGGCATCAGGTAACGGACATCATCAATGGCATATTCGATCTGACTATCGCTTAAAGGGCGGCGACACCAGTCCGTATAAGTTTCTGACTTATGGATTTTTTTCCCCAAAGCTTTATAGACAATTTTCGCGAAAGAGATTTGAGCCCCCCAGCCCACCAGAGCGGCTGCTATCTGGGTATCAAATACAGGAGGAATCACCTGACCACAGAGGCGCACCAGAATTTCAAGATCCTGACGCGCAGCATGGAAGACCTTAACTTTTGTGGGGTCTTTCATCAACTCCAATAGAGGAGTCAAATCAGGAATTGCGATAGGATCAATAGCGCCGAAATGCCCTGCGCCACCTACCTGAATCAGCCCGATACGGTGGAAATAAGTTCTCTCCCGCACAAATTCAGTGTCTACTGCTAAAACATCAGCAGACTTGAGGTTATCGCAAAATTCCTTTAACTGGTCTGCAGTGGTGATATACATAAATTAGCTCATTAAACGGTTTAATTACAAAGCTAGGAGTATAGGGGAATTGGCTTCATATGAATAGGGCAAAACGAATTATGTGACCAAACAGCCTTGGCATAAAAAATGGCATAGAGCTAATGCCCTATGCCACCTTTAAATATATATAATCCGATAAAACTTTTTAATCAACGATCTTCCAGCTGATACTCATCCTTCGCAACTTTTTTGTTTGACCAGTCCGAGGAGGATGAGTTGTCCTTATCACTAAAATCGATCAAATTTTGCTCACCGCTCTTCCAAAACCGGTTACTAAGCTTTTTAGGGGATAAAACTTTTTTCAATTCTCCTCTGGCGTCGAAAACCTTGACTTCGTAGAACATAACGCGCCTTGCCTCCAAAAAAAAGTCCTCAGTGCCTATTTTCTGGTGTTCTTTTATACCTACACAATAAACCAAAAAATAAGATTTACCCTGCAACTAACATTCACGATAATGCCAACAATTATGATTGTCAAGCAAATAAAGTCAATTTTTTCAATGACCAAAGATAGTTCCTCCTAGTGAGAACCAGATTTACCTCTCCCTATAATTGCGAAAAAATAAAAAATGAAGCCTAATTGAGAGTGGTTCTATCAAAATTTCTGATGAAAGCGGGAAAGAATAATCGTAGCTAAGTAGGCACTGGAGGACGAGTAACGATAGGCTACACTCTTAAAAGGGGTGAGGGAAAAGCCATCCTGAGCTTGTCGAAGGGTTTCCTTCCGTTCCGCAGAATTAAATTTGCGTATAAGCTGGTGTTTTCGTGCAAGTTGTAGTCAAGTGACTACTTCGCGGTCTCCCCTTCCGAAACTTTCGTGAGCGTGTGATATCCCCAACACTAATCTCATGCCCGGAACGGGTAGCCCTTTTTGAAGCCACAGATACGGAGGTTTTAAATGAAATTAGATGAAAACAAAAAAATTCTTATGGTAGTAGTACTTGTTCTTTATGTTCTCTACAAAATGATGGGTGGATGAAACTATTTATGAAAATGTTATAAGGCCTTTAAGATGAAAACTTTTATTGCAGATAAAGAACATAGCGAAAAGAAAATATTTGATAAGTGGAATGGATTGTTCCCTACCGACAAAACATATCGCAAGGTTATTACCTACTCAAAAGATTTCCAAATTGTTAGCCCGCCTAAAGCTATATCTGGAGATAAGGAACCCTTCCTCATATGTATAAAGAATGGCTATCAGGGTAGTGACTTTAAAGAAATCAAAAGAACTCTCGCATCCATAGACGATACAACCAATATGAGAGCGAATTGTTCTGGCCCCGTTGATAAGCAGAAGTTGGAAATGGAATATGGATGGAAAGAAGGGAGAGATTATAAACTCCACACTCCCAATTCTTTTTTCACCAAAAACGAAAAAACGGGCGAATGGAATGAGAACCCACAGGGGCAGGATATGCACTCACTATTATTAGGATACCAGAGGGATGAAGTTACTGGTGATATAGACTTATCAGAATGGGCCAAGGAGAACCACGATAGATGGGAAAACTTGCAAACACTTTCTTCTATAAATGAAACTGCTTTCCAAAAAGGGTGCCCCGAAAAATATAAAGCGCAAAAGTCATTCTGCGAAAAACATATAAAGGAATCCCATAGAATGGGGATTTATACAGGGCTATCACCCAACCAATATCAAGAAGAAGAAACCAAACAAATGTCGTTTCATATTGATAAAGAAGATGCGAAGTTTGGATTCACCAGCATGTGTGTGTTTCGGGTTGGTAAATACCAAGGGGGTTATCTAGTATTCCCGCGATGGGAAGTGGCGATAGATGCAGAAGACGGAGACATTATCCTGGCAAATAGCAGCCAACTTCACGGAGTAACACCCATCATCGGGCACGGAACACGACTATCTTGTGTCGCTTATTGTGATGACGGATTGGCTACGATGGGTGGGTAAGAAGAAATAACGAACGCATGGTAAATATGCATAAGCCTAAAACAGGTTTTGTTAATGGCTTTAAATATAAGGGAGCGTCTAGTGGCAATTACGAAGGTTTGGGTTGAGAAAGGTTGCATTACATGTGGAAAGTCAGAAAGTATCTGCCCCGAGGTTTTTAAAGTAAAGCGTGAAAAATGGGTCAAAGGCGCAACAGTGATAGAAGGAGTGGACTATTCAGGCTTGGAAGAAAAAATCATAAAGGCCGCCGAAGCCTGCCCCGTTGAAGTGATTAAATATGAGTAAAAATGATATTCCTAAATCAACTTGGGCGACTATAATATTGTAGTGATTAAACCCATAACAGAAGTAATTAAGGGAAATTTAAATGAACGCACAAATTGAGTGGATAAATTTTATTGAGAAAACTCATGATGAAGAACTTAAATCAAAGTTTTCAGAAAATCAAGATGATGAAGATTCAATAGCCATGGGTGAAACTATTAGAAAAGATTGTTTTGCTGCTTTCAAGATTGAAGGAGAAGAAGAACAAGGTGAATTTGATGCCATTGTTAACGATATATTATCAAGCTACCCGAGAGAGAAAAATAAAGTATTCAGTCGTGTTCGTCACGAATGGAAATAATTCTGCACAACTAAAACTCTTAAAAACCAGCTCCACAAAGGTTATTGGAAAAGATAACACCAAGCGATGATTAACCTTTGCTAATTCAAGATATGACCTCTTTAATATATATGCAGTTCTAGATCTGAGAGCATTAACATGTCAAAAATAAAAATTGAAAACCTTACTTTTGACATGGATTTACTAACTAGGAGGTTAAGGCAAGATTTAAAAGATGATTAGTTTCCTGACCCGCTAAACCATGAAGATCTATTAAACGACAAAGTGGTAAAAGAGAAGTTTAAAGTTTATATTGCAAATCCTTCCAAAAGATACGCCCCGTCAGAATCAGAACAATTCAACATCCCCAAAAAAGGCTTTACTCTACGTTATTCATTGATTACCAGTTTTCTAGACAGATTAATATATCAAGGAATAGCTGGTATATTAATTTCCCATTTAGACCAATCCATACCAAATTGTGTATATAGCCATAGAAAAGCCCCACAAAAAAACAGCAGGTACATTTTTCAACACGCTATAAAAGCTTGGATGCGATTTGAAGGCGATATTGCGGCTGAACTTGATGGAACGGGAAAAGTTTTGCTAGTTACAGATGTTCAAAATTATTATGAAAATATTCGTTTTTCAGATGTCAAAAAGGCAATTTTGTTCAACTCAAAAAACTTAGGATTAAAACACTCACAGTTGAACGATATTAAGTGTGCTGCCAATCTGTTGATTAGATTATTGAAAAAGTGGGAAAAATCAAAAGGCGTTGGAATTCCACAAAACAGAGATGCTTCATCATTTTTGGGAAATGTACTCCTAAGCAAGATAGATATTCAAATGGTTAAAAAGGGATATTCATATTTCCGTTACATGGACGATATCAGGGTTGTCTGCGACAACGTCTTTCAGGCAAGGAAAATATTAAAGGAAATAATTATAAACTTGAGGAAGATAGGGCTAAATGTAAACGGACAAAAAACATTTATTATGAAAGAAGATGATAAGAATATCGAACTCTTTATACATAAGCCAAATAGGGAGGTTGATCAGATAGACAGTCTTTTGGAATCAAAAAAATTGCTAAACATTCAAAAAGCTTTACCCCTGTTAAGAAAGCTAACGCTAAAACAAATAAGAAAAAACAGAACCCATGAGCGGGAGTTTAGATTTTGCATTTATAGGCTTGAAAAAATTGCACGCTATGACTCGATAAGGAAAGAGTTTAACTTTAGGGGAATAACAGAGTCAATAATTGAGGAGTTACTGGAGCAACCTTACTCAGTAGATATTTTCGCAAGATATTTGAAGTCTGTGCATTTAACAAAAAGAAATTTAAACAGAATTAAGGAAATTATTTGTGATCCAGAAAAAAGGATTTATGGTTGGCATATTTATAATATATGGCAAATTTTAGTATATAAAAAATTCAAAGATCAAAGTTTAATTGACCTAGCCAAATCTACAATTAAGAAAAGCCGGAATGAGGCTGAGAAAGCGGGAGCCTGTTTGTATTTAGGTGGTTGCGGATCAAATCATGATCGTGAGTATGTTGCAACAAACTTTTCGAGCCTAAACAGCTTCTTGGCCCAGAGAAACGCTCTTATAGCAGTTCACGAATTAGATTATGAGAAAATCATTAAACACCATGTAAGACCTCACGTTAAAAAAGAATTGGCGGGGACTTATAGAATCTTAAAAAACAATTTTAATGGAACATATATTGATATTCTTCCACCAGTAAAACCTTCAGAAATATTTCGAGATATCCAAAGCCATGTTTCATGACTCCGAAAATAATATCTTAGTTTACTTATTTAACCCTTTTTCACAGAACTTAAAGGAGCCGAACCTGCACATCTCTTGTAATGGTTCAGTTCGTCCTATCTCCCTTGAAGAGTTGTCTTTATTAAAAACCCAAATTATTACTTACAACTATCACTCCTTAGTCCCCTTTTTTAAGGCTCAAAAAATTCGATTTCCAGAGTCAATTTTGGATATCTGCCAGATTGAAAAATTGTTAGTCGGAGACTCAAGTAAGTCGTATCGTAATAATTTGCCCTGGAGTCTTTTACGAAAGCAAAACCCCGATCTAGCAATAATGGAGACAATAGAGTCAATCCAAAATGGGAAAAGAGCACTCCCAGAAACCAAAGTTGTAAGAGAATTGCTGGAAGAGTTTGCTAGTAGGATAAAAGATGTTTGGAAGATTCAATTGGAGAAATTAAAAGCGAAGAATGAGTTTAATCGGTATTTTGAAATTGAGCAACCGATTCAAAATATTTTAGCGCAAAGGCAATGCTTGGGGATCTGCCTGAATTCAAACTTTGCTTCAAAACAATTGGATAATATTGACAATCGATTTAATCAAATAAGCAGGGATTTGAAAAAAGAGTGGCAATTAAATGACCTAAATAATTTTGCCGAATTAAAAAATAAATTTATTGGTGAGGGTCTTTCCTTTCTAGCTGAAAAGGTAAGTGCTCCTCTTTTTCACGAATATTTGGAAATTTCCTGCTCTGTTAATCGTTTAGTAAAACTTATTAAAGAATTTAATGAGCTTAAGAAGGACAAGACGTTTCTTTTGAGATTTGGGGCAATTGGTGAAAAAAGGACTTTCCCTATTTTTGACTCAATGGGTACAGTCACCGGGCGAATTTTAGTTAAATCACCTTTAATTCAAAACATACGAAAAAATTCAAGAAAAATCATAAAACCGGAAAAGGGGATGGTGTTTTTGTATCCGGATTACAGCCAATTTGAACCGGGAATTTTGGCAGATGATTCTAAAGATGAGCAACTTATTAACATGTATAACGGTGGTGATATTTATCTTAGCTTAAGTGAAAACTTATTTGGGAATAAGGGTGATAGAGAAACAGCTAAAAAAATATTTCTGGCTTTTTCATATGGTATGGACAAAAAAGGCCTTACTAAGCTTATAGCTGAATCTCGTAAGTCAGAGAAGCTTGATATAGAAAATAAGTTAGACCGCTTTTTTGACCAATTTGAAAAATTAGGGAAATGGAAGAATGATTTAAATAATTCATTAATTGAAAATAACTGTGTTTCAACACGACTAGGTAATAACAGATGGAGGCAGAACCCTCCAAACTCAAAAATATTAAATTCTGAAAAAAGGTGGGTGATTAGTCAAAGAATTCAAGGGACAGCTTCCCTCATTTTGAAAAAAGCGATTTTGAGAGTTAATGAAGAAATCTTAGAGGCCCAATTTTTGGTTCCAATGCATGACGCTGTCTTATATCAAGTGCCAAAGGACAAAAAGGATAAAATTCAAAAACAAATTCAGGAAATATTTATAGAAACTTTTAAAAACACATGCCCAAGCATCAACCCTAAAGTGACTTTTGATAAGTTTGATAGTTGAATGTATTTTAAAATCTAGGTCTAGGGGTCAAGTCCACTATTGACTATATGTTTTAAAGGGAGCTAAGAATGAGTTAGCCTTAGATGCTAAATTCATTTTTGGAAATAATCGGAAAGCACAAGGAAAGCCCTCAATCCGCCTATCAAGGGGAAGCAGATAGCAACGGTTCGTTGAGCCGAGACATATTTTTGCCAGCCAGACAAAGCTATTTCCAATTATCCACCGGGCGTTGCCCGGTTAGCCTTTATTCTCGTAGTAGTCCAGACCGGAGTGGTCAATGACTTCTTCACCCATAATGATTCTCAGGGTATTTCTTAGTTTCTCGTCTTGATCGAAGAGTGAGTTCACCGGCTGAAGATCTGGTCGGCATTGGGGGGACTTGAAGTAAAACGAAAGCCATTCTTGCACCCCTCTCATTCCCGCTCGTTGCGCCAGGTCTAGAAACAAGACCAGGTCTAGAACTACAGGTGCCGCTAGAATAGAATCGCGGCACAGGAAATTGATTTTCAGTTGCATTTTTTGACCCAACCAACCCTTGATATCGATATTGTCCCAGCCTTCTTTTGCATCTCCTCTTGGCGGATAATATTCGATGCGGATTTTATGGTAGTAATCGCCATAGAGGTCTGGATAAAGATCGTCTTGCAGGATGCTTTCTAAAACCGAGCCTTTGCTGACCTCTTTGGATCGAAAGGAGTCTGGATCATCCAGCACTTCCCCATCCCGGTTGCCCAGTATATTGCTGGAGAACCAGCCATCGAGCCCCAGCATTCTGGATTTAAGCCCTGGAGCTACGATGGTTTTCATCAGGGTTTGCCCTGTTTTGAAATCTTTGCCGCCGATAGGGGTGTTGTTTTTTATAGATAGTTCGACCAGAGCCGGGAAATCCACCGTCTGGTTGGGAGAACCGTTGGCAAAGGGAACGTTCATTTTCAGTGCCGCATAAGCGTAGATCATTGAAGGGGGAATGCTGGCAAGATTGTTTTCCAGTGCCGCTTCAAACGCATCCAAAGATTGGTAGGCTTCATCATCCATACCGTCCTGATAAGCTTCCGTCGACCCACACCAACACATCACCACGCGTTCCAAACCTTTTTCTTTTTTGAAGTTTTCAATATCTTTCATCAAAAGTTTAGCCAGCTCCATTTTATTGGGAGCTTTTTTTATATTGGTTCCGGTCAGGTTTTTCACAAAAGAAGGATCGAACACAGCAGACCAGGGCTTTATCTTTTCAAGCTGGTCTTTCACTAGGTCAAGCTCCTGCTTATCGATAACGCCACATGTCAGAGCGGCCTCATAGCAATTCTCTTCATAAATATCCCAGCCACCAAATTCGATATCGGTTAAACCAGCAAGAGGAACGAAATCTTTAATGAAGGGGTATTGTGGGTTATCTCTTTTACCCAGACGGATTCGTGACATTTGCGTCACCGACCCGATAGGCTTGGAATGACCCGAATTCACCAGAAAGACTCCAGCGATAAGTGTTGAACTCACCGCTCCCATTCCTGGTAATAAAACCCCTAGTTTCCCTTTTGACGCGGCAATTTTTTTTGCCATGCCGCTATATTTCGTGTCGCTCATTAAACCCTATCTCCCTCAAATTGGATGATATTTCAGTTTTAAACAGGATAAGCTGGGTGGTAGCACAAGAAGAAAGTACAACCGTAGTAAATTCAATAATTCTGTGCGAGAATAACATTCTGCAACCGGTTAGTCGAGATTTCTCTAAAAATATTACAATAATCCTCACCTGCCAGCAATCGTATGAATCAAAGCACCAATACTTTACCCAATATCTCAGTACTGCATTTATCGCCGCCCCCTGAACCTGAAAAAGCTAGTGATTGGTACACATCCCCCATTGCTGGGGTGCCCTTTCTGCTAAGAAATATTCTGAGCCTTCAGCGGGCAGGAATCAATGACCTGATTGTATATATAGATTCTTCACATGAAGAAACAGAAAAATTAGCCTCCGCTATCAAAGAAGACTCTCGCGTCACCGCAAGAATCAATTGGGTTGCAAGTTCCGGGCAATTAAATGGAACCCTGCAAAACCGGGAAAGCCAGGTTCTGCTTTTCAACGGATCGGCTCTGCATGACAAAAAAGAGACCCGTTCCCTTTTGCAAACTTTCACTCAGCAAGAAACAGCTTTACCCCTCAGCAAGGGACAACTGGAAACCCTGATCGAAAAAGTTCAACGAAACGACGAAAAAGAACTGATCGAATTTCAGGAGCACACACCCTCCTTTAAATTTATACCCGGATCAGCAACAGCCCGAATACAGGAACAAAAAGATTTCAGCATCCAGCATGAACGATTGCTTGCAGGTTCCGGCCAAAACCACGACAGCCCGATAACCCGGCTCTTGTCGCGTCCGTTTTCGAAAAAAATGACCCGCGTGTTTTTGAATACACCAATCACTCCCAACCAAATCACGTTTTTCAGTTTTGCCATGGGGTTGGGGTCGGCTTTTTGCTTTGCCGGCGGAACTTATGCGATGAACGTGTTGGCTGGTCTCTTATTATTATTTTCAACCTGGGTGGATGGAGCAGATGGAGAAATCGCCCGATTGAAATTCATGGAATCTGAGTTAGGCGGCAAGCTTGATATTATCTGTGACAATATCGTCCACTTCTTTGTGTTCGGAGCAATTGGCTGGGGAGTGAGCAAAGCAACGGGCGATGAAACCTATCTATACCTGGGAGCACTGGCCGCATTCGCAAGTTTGGCTTCTTTTATTCTATTGGGAGCGATCATTCTCAAAAAAAATACCGGTGCCACCACCCCGGCAGCGGATTCAGAACCCTCTATGGCTGAGAAACTCGCCAATCGGGACTTCATTCATTTTCTCATGGTGATGACTTTGATCGACCAAGTGCAGATATTCATTCTTATCGCGGCTATCGGTGCTACTGTCTTCAGTATTTATATGGTTTACCTGCGCCTCACTCAGGGAAGCAAATAGCGCTCGGCCTGTTTGTATCTTTCGGGATCGTCAATATCAATCCAAAACCTGCCATCAATCGGCATGGCACGCACTCGGCCTTTTCCTGCCAATATGCGGACCCCTCCTGAAAGCGAGTCGTCCCCAGTCTCTCGCACAGATTGTTCAATGGCAGAAAACAAAACCGGGTTACAAAGAAAGATTCCCGTATCAAAACAGTTGTACTGCTCAATTCCCTTACCAATATTTTGAATCAAACCGTCCTGCGCCATCACCCGGGTCACATCATCCATATCGACCATGGGGTTTTTCAGATCTTCATCCACTGCCAAAGCAATTTCATTCTCCGCCAAGGGGAAGTCGATCATTTTTCGGGCAATATCAGGATCAAAAAGATGGTCGCCCATCATCAGGAAAAAAGGTTCCGCTAAAAATTCCTTAGCTTTAAGCACCGACAAACCGTTGGCCTTTTCCCAATCGTCATTTTCTATAACTGTGATGGGAGCGTCGATCTTAGCACCCAGGTCTTCAAGGAATTCGCGGACCTGATCGCCTCGATACCCCACCACCGTATAAAACCCATCTACCCCCGCCTCGATTGCAGAGCGAATGACCCGTTCAACAAGAGGAACATCTAAAAGAGAAGCCAGCGGCTTACTCTCGGATAAAGATTTTAAGCGGCTTCCTTTTCCAGCAATAATGATCAAACATTTCATAATATTAATAACCCATTTCAGCAAAAAATATTCTCTGTCAAAACTAACAGTATTTTAATTCAAATCTTTCTGTGCAACTTTAGCCAGATCAAAAGGTTTTTGTGAATATTCCAGACCTATGGAAAATCCCCAAATCATCCAGACAATTTCCCGAACCCTTCTAATGAGAGCAGCAGCAATGCCAAGAACTGGTTGCCCTGTTATTGCTTCCGTCGCGATCATAAAAACAGCTTCCTGACTGCCCAATCCTGCTGGGATAAAGAATGTCCCTGCCCGAACCAGTTCAACGAATGTTTGCAGAATCACGGCCTCAACAAATGTTATGGGGTGTCCTAAAAAATAAAAAATGACATAAATCTCCAGAGCATCCAGATACCAGCCAACAAGGTTTAAAAATGATGCCGAGATGAAGTGTCTTTTATCACGGGTATAAAATTGCACTAACCGTTCATCCATATCATGGATTTGATGGATGACTTTTTCTAATCGCTTCCCGATCTTTCGCTTACTCAACCAACTACCCGTCAATGAAGTGATCTTGTAACGCTGAACAATAATGAACAACATTATTCCAAAAGTGATTACTCCCAGACTAATGATAGCGAAAAGATGGTAGCTTTCTGGCAGGTTAGAGGCAAAGAGTATAAGAAGGACACCCGTGGTCATAAAAAAAACCAGGGAAATCATATGAGTGGATTCGGCAAGAATCAGCGATGCTGCACCCTCCCGGTAGTTAATCCCATAATGATGTTTGAGAACAAAACCTTTAATAGGAGCTCCTCCAAAGGAACTGAAAGGCATCACTTTGGCAAACGCTGCACCCACCATACGAACCTTCCAAAGCACATACATCCAACGCCTGGTGGGTTGTGTACTGGGTAAAGTCAACTGCCATGCAAATGTATCCAAAATGAAAACTATTTTATATACGGCCAACACAACCAGAATCCCCCAACCCACTTTTTCTAATTGAGACCATACAGAAGGAATATCTGTATGACTCAACACAAAAGCAAGCAGGCCAATGCCTATTAACAAATACAAAATTTTCAGGGGTTTCATAGCTGTTATACGTGCCAGCGTCGCGCACTGCGGGTGAACTGCAGGCACCAATAGGCCTGGGCACCTAGCGCGGCAGGAGGAAGAAGATACCAAAGCACACCTCCCATGCTCAAAAATAATACGATAAAGCAAAAATCACTGCGGACAGCACGCGCGTTAAACACAAACCGATCCATATCAGAATCGTCATCTTTCTTCATTGCTTCTTCCTCCGGCAACTCGGAGGAGTGAAGCTTGGTCCGATTCTGATAGAGCTCCAAGCCATAATTGATAGAGCCACCTACTCCTGCTGCAATTCCGGTCCACAACCACCAGTTCTGTCCCGTTGCCAGGGTTGCGCCCCACCCCAGGCAAACAAAGAAAACAGCGTGGACAGCCCAATCGACGAAGGTGTCGAATCTCATCCCAAAATGGCTAGACATGTTCTTGAGCCGGGCCACCTCACCGTCACAATTATCAAGCACATAGCAACCTAATAGCAAAAAGGCTCCAATGAGCAATGATGTGTAGCTGCCAAACAGGCAGGCCACTCCAGAGGCCACACCAAATAGTAGAGACAACGCTGTAATCTGATTAGGCGTGATCGGTGTACGCATCAATAGCGGGGTAACCCGATAAGAAAAATGTCGGACCAAAGGCTGCCATGTCTTAGGTGCCTCCAGGCGTTGCTCAGGTGGGCTCTTAAAGGATTCAGAAGTGATATTGCTATCCTGTTGAAATTGTTTGATATTTAAATGGTCAATGGAAAAGCATCCACCGGCAAACACCATTAAATTTAAAATTTTACAGCTCGGTCAAACCTTACTTTCAAGACCTTCTTTTTGCAATGAAAAACTCCTGCCATTGCTTATCTCAAGTGATATTCTGCGCATGAAATCATCACCGACCGCTCATATTCCAATATTTTTCTTCTCCTGCAGGAAAATATTGGTAAGGCATTTTATTTCAAGAACTTGAAGAGACTGAACACTTTGACCTTAATTATCTTATTTCCGTAAACTTTTGAATCTTAGAGAGAAATCCTGCCTTGCCCAACACTGTAATGAGGCCTTAAAAAGCCGATTTTCCATTGACTTTCCCTACCCTATCCCCTATCTTTAAATTAAACTTTCAGGAGTAATTCAATGCTCCTCTCCTTACAATTCCATCTTCCTTCCCTGAACTTGAAACAATGATTATATTGGGTCTTGATGCCTCCACACCTAAAGGAAGTGTTGCTCTTCTTAATGGTGGAAGCATAATTGCCGAATCTATTAGCTCTTCGACGTTTGCGGACCAGTTTCTGGTGATGGTGGATGAAGTCTTAGCAGAAATAGAAGGTGGGCTGGAGAGAGTAGATGGGTTCTGCGTCACAACTGGCCCCGGTTCTTTTACTGGGCTAAGGGTTGGTGTCAGCCTGATCAAGGGTTTGGTGCTGGCCACAGAGAAGCCTTTTTGGGGGATCAACACACTGGAAGCGTATGCAAATTTAGTCAAACCGGCATCTCAACCAATTTGCCCGGTTCTGGATGCCAGGAAAAAAGAGGTCTATACAGCAAGGTTTAAATATACAGGTGAAACTTTATCCAGGGAGACCCCGGATCAGGCAGTTTCTCCCCAGGAGCTATGTGACCAGACTCAGGAGCCCACTATATTTTTAGGCGGTGGATTAGAGCCCTATGGTGAAACCCTCTCCTCACAAATGGGAGACAGATTTATCCATCAGGCTCAATTAAAAAACCAGACTGTTGCCGCCAGCGCGGCTCAAATTGCCTTCACTAAATTCAAGGCCAGTCCTTCATTTAATCTTGACGACTTGGCAATACATTATGTCAGAAAATCAGAAGCAGAATTAAACCGTAACATATCTAATCAGGAGGTTGTAAAGCATGGACATTAATCCCGCTTTGCTTGAAAAAGTCAGCAAGGAAAACACAGAATTTCGTGAGCTTTATGCAGAGCACACCACCCTTAAACACAAAGTTGAGGCTCTTAATAAAACGAAGCTCATCACTCCTGAACAGGAGCTCGAAAAGAAAAAACATCAAAAACAAAAACTGAGTCTCAAAGATCGCATGGAGAAAATCTTAAGTCTCTATGAAGAAACAACTAACTAATAAATCATCAGCCGGCCAAAACGCGATAAATTTATGAGAGAAAAACTGATCGCTTTGATTGAGGAGAAAGGCGATCTTCCGCCACTTCCCGAGATCTTGATGAATCTGGAAAAAAAAATCAATGATCCAGAATGCGATATCATGGAAGTTTCCGGCATCATTGAATCAGAACCCGTCTTATCAGGTCGGCTGCTCAAGCTTGCAAACAGTGTCCTGTTTGGTGGGGGGCGAGAAAATGTTGAAGATACGAATGATGCTGTAATGAGACTGGGTGTGAAGATGGTGCTGGATCTGGCCTATACTGTGCAACTCCCCGCTCTTTTCAGCAAAACAAAAAGCTTCAACCAACTCAACTTCTGGACCCATTCACTGGGCGTCGCCTATCTCACACGCTCGCTGGGGCACATGGTCAAAATACCTGAAGAAGAAATCGAGTTCTCTTACCTTTGCGGTTTGATGCACGATGTTGGAATTCTCGTTTTTGACCACCTTATACCCGAAAAATATAACGAGTTTCTCAAACAAATAAAATCATCCGATCTCACCCTTTTTGAAAATGAAGAGGGCACTTTCGGCATAACTCATGCCGAGTTGGGAGCAAGGTTTATAGAAAGATGGTGGCCGGTTGCACCAGGTTTGATGGAAGCTGTTCGAGTCCACCATGACGCACCAGGGGAAGAAGGCGACGTGAAACATATTGCACACCTGCTCGCTACCGCCAACCTGCTCGCAAACCAGAACGGATTCGCCAATGGCATTGTCCCAGAAGACACCGCACCCCTCGAATACGGTGTTCTCGACAAACTGAATTTGGATTCCGAAGAATTAGAGATCCTCATTGAGAACACCAAAGAAGGTCTGGAAGCCGCCCAAGCTATTCTCCAAAGTAACTGATCACTTCAGCACCTTCGGCAAGTCCAACTCAGCATTCCCCGTTAAAACTCCAACCAGAAGCTTGGATAAAAACCTCATGGAGACTACTTTGTCAGCAGGTAAAATATCTCCAATCACACCAACCAAAGTTTCCGCGAGAATTCGATTGGTAGAAAGGCTTTTCATCACACGGTTGCAAAAAGGCCGGTTATAAATCAACCATTGCAGAACCCTGCTCAATAAAAACTTGCCGCCAAACTCTTGCTGTCGCCGCTGATCATAATCCGAGAGAAAATTTCTAGAAAAATTTAAGCTTTTAAACCCGGCATGAATCACTTCTCCCGCCAATTGAGAGCTTCTTAATGACAGATAAATACCTTCACCTGTAAACGGGTCAATAAAACCCGTCGCATCTCCAACGAGAAGAAGTCCGCCGCAGGGCACAGGTTTGACCGCGAAAGCTAAAGACTCGACAGAACGCACAGGTTCCACCCTCTCTCCACTCTCCAACATTTTACTACGGCGGCGGTTTTGCATCAGTACGCGATGATAAAATGTTTCCGGTTTTTCTGTTTTCCCATCAGAAAAAGCAGAACCCTCCACTACCAGCACCACATTGGCCCGTCCGTTTCCCACAGAAGAGATACCTGTATACCCCGGTCGGCTGACATGCATATAGCAATAGTCTTCCGGCAAACGCACACCCTGCCAATGAGCAGAAAAAGCAATTTTTGAACTGCCCTTGGGTTCCCTCTTCAAATCAAATTTCCTAAGCGAAGTCGAGTTGCGTCCCCCAGCATCCACAACCAGTTTACAATTCATAGAAAAAGAAGTTTTTGTTTCATCCCAACCTTGAACCCCGACAACACAACCCTCATTGAAAATAAAATCTATCACCTTATGTTGCTCAAAAACTTTCACTCCGGCACTCTGAACTCGTTTTAAAAATAGCGCGTCCAGTTGATAACGCGGCACCGACAAACTGGTCGGACGCAATCCGCTTCCTGCCGTAACAGGATAATCAATCCCCAACTCCGCGCTTTCATAAGAAGAGATCGCCACTCCCTTTAACCGCTTGGGAGATAACGCTTCAATAGAATCGAGCACTCCCAGTTTTTCAAGAATCGGGTCGGCACCCGGACTGATAAACTCTCCACACACTTTGTCACGAGGAAACCTGGCCTGATCACAAAGAGCAACATCATAACCACGGCTATTGAGATCCATTGCCATGGCGCATCCTGCTGGCCCGCCACCAATGACAATGACATCAAATGAGTTCATGTTTTGCGTCCAAGCAAAGCGATGCGGTAGGGAAAGTGTCGGTGGATTTCATGAGGTTCAATTTCCGCCTGCCGAGCCAGCTCTCGAAATTCTTTAGGTGTGAAAGCGTTCATCACCGAAACCGGTGCGTCATAACGGGTCAGTCGGTTGCGGGTAAAAATCCGAGTCAAAACAAAAATCACAGCATGCGCTATCCGGCTCCGGTGCAAATCGTTCACCACCATGCCCAATTTCCCGACCTTATAAATGGCGCGCAAAATCGCCACCACCTTCTCCCAGCTGAAATGATGCAGGGATAAAGAGTTGACCGACAAATCGAAGCTGTCCTCCTTAAAAGGCAGCAAAAGAATATCGCATTGCACCAGTTGAATCTCGGGATAAGAGGCAATCTCCTCTTTAGCCAGCTTGAGCATCTTGGCATTGATATCAATAGCAATAATTTGAATAGGGACCCCTATCCTTCGCGCTAGCTTGACGAGTGCTACAGGCTGATCGGCAGACCCCGTGGCCGCGTCCAGCACTCTGAACGGGCGATTGGCTTTATGGGATTCCAAGAAAGGTTCAACATGTCGGAGCAGAACCCGGTATCCGCTCAAATAGCGGTTGACAGTAGCAACATCCTGCAAACTATCACGGACCTCCTCATAAGGAGCTTCATCAAGATCCAGCAGTTCATCTCTGAGGTTTCGGGGAGGAAAAAAAGCACTCAGCGTACAGCCGGTGAGCCATCGCTTTATCTTACAAACAAGGTTTATCTCGGCTTCAGGAGCCATTGCAATCCGCTAATCCTTAAAAAAGAAATAGGGTTGTCCTGTTTGGATTCTATCCTTGGCAATATTCAAGGCTATTTTCTTGAAGATTCCACGGGTTAGCGGGGTCATGATTAGGAGTCCTATCAGATCAGTCACCACACCCGGAGTAATGAGAAGCATGCTGGCCACTCCCATTACGGCTCCATTCAGTGCCTCGTCACCAGGGGCTTCGCGTGATTTCAGTTGCCTCTGCATTTTCTCAAAGACCTCTTTGCCATAACTTCGGCTGACAACAATTCCCACTAGAAAAGTGAACATGATCAACGAAACGGTATTCAGAATACTAATACCATCGCTAACATATTTTAATCCATAAAGTTCAATCCCTGTTCCCAGAGCAAAAATAGCCGTAATCGGTAAAGACATTAACTACACCCACATAAAGTTAAACAAGTTTATAGAAGCATCCACAATAGCATGGACCCTGCTCTGCCGGAAAGCAAAAATCATTGGTTTAGTGAAGCCAAAAAACAATATTAGCAATCCGATATTTTCAGTTTTATGTAAAAAAATTAGTGGTTTCTCAAAAGGAATAACTATCGGCCTATCAAAGTATTTCCCCCAACCAAGACTAAAACCAACCTAAATGCAACAATAGTTGACTATTAATCACTTGCCCATACCAAATAATAGTGCTAGTAAAAGCATGTAAATTTAAATAGACAAGTAAAACCACAAGCAGTATAAGCTTTCAAATTTACCTAAACTAATGTTTCAAGAATAAAGGAGATTTGCCCTCATGAAAATTATTACTTCGCGCCTGTTTAATATTTTTTGCATCTCCTTTTTATTTCTGACTATAAACTTCACAGGTTTCTCGAATGGCCTGAGCTTCGTTACCCACGCACAAGCCCAACAGAAAAAAAAGGTCGTTAAAAAAACGATCAAGAAAAAGGTCACCATAGATAAAAAAACGGCACGATAACTTTAAAGAAAAAGGTCAAAATCAAAAAAGTTATCAAGAATAGAAGGGGTGGCGGTAATAACGGAGGAAATAGTGGAATCCCTGCCCAGATAGCCGCTCTTCAGGCGGAAATAGACTCACTGGAACAGGATCTGGCTAATATAGAGTTGGCACCTGGACCACAGGGCGATCCAGGCCCACAAGGTATTCAAGGGTTGCCAGGCACTAATGGCGCTGATGGTGCCCCCGGTGCAACAGGTGCAACAGGTCCCGCAGGTCCAACAGGTCCACAGGGTGTAGCTGGCGCGAATGGAGGCAACGACGGTAACGATAACGTTGAAATAAGGCGCATCAGTCAACTCCCCCCACTAACAGTTGAGAGCTGTTTCACGAACATTATTGGGACATTCTGTCAAGAGATTCCAGTACCCATTTCCTTCGAAGAACATTGTGCAACGGACCCTACAGACCCTTCAGGGACAGAATTCTGTAACCAAATCCCTGTTTTCTTTACCGAAGAAACTTGTGAAACAGACAGTTCAGGGCAACCCGTGAATTGTGTTGAGACTCAAGTCCCAGCTTACGAAGCATTTATAATAGAGGGTGAAGGACTTTCTGCCGATGGGACCACCCCACCGAATATAACCCACTTCAATACCCTGCTGAACACTCATCCGGACCAGTCACAGCGAGACAATGTTGTAGTTTTAGACTCCAACACCCTCGATATCTGGGTCCCGTCAAGCATCATTGCCAGTGGGCAGCAAGCACACCGCTTCCACCTCCTGAACAGCAATGGCGTTTCTTCTTTTGATTTGACAACGGCTCCAACGGTGCCAACACAGGGATATGAATTAATCAAACAAACATTTCCCAACTCAGGTTCCGTTTTTTATGCTAAATCCGCAAATTGCCCTTCCGGGAAAGTAGTAGTCGGTGGAGGTGTCATAATGAATGGAGGTGTCGATGGAGAAATTCTTCTTGATTCTGGTCCATCAACAATCGACCAATGGGCTGTTAGAGGGTTCACTGATCCTGCTGCATTTTCCTATACTGTCTCAGCAATTTGCATTAATGATTTTTAGAGTCTTACTAAAACTTTGAGTTTCAATAAATGGCTCACGGTTTCTGACCGTGAGCCATTTTTATGTTTTGCGATAACTGATAATATAAAATACAGAGAGTCATCAAAACAGAGATCGCAAAAACAGAGATCGCACAAAGCGGCGAACAGTATTTTGAGCCCCCCTCGTAACCACCACCTGTATTATCTCAGCTTCGCCATCAATTACGCACAAGGAAAACGGACTCACTCGGCTATCATCTGGTCAATATTTTCCTGTACTTTTTACCAGCCTCACCATATTTTATCTCTTAAATAACTATCCTTAGAGGAATCGAATGGGGCAAACAGGCGGCGGGCCCAGTAGCGGTTCTCACTACCCTCTTCTTTGCACTGAGCCCGGTACACGCCGAAACCGTGACCTATATTTCCAGTCGAAGCTCTGGACTGGCGGGACTATTCTATTTTTCTTCGTTATTGCTGTTTATTCTGGGGAGTTTTGATGAAAGACTGAGATGAAGCAGAAACAACCATTCGCATATACCTTAACCAGGTTCCTGATTCAAAGTCCGGGCATTCTTTGTTGGGAAATATTTAGTTCCACAGAAAAATTTGCAGAAGCCTCACATGAATTTGAATTGGCTAAAACTAATGGTCGCTGTCATTAATTCAATAATTATCAGCTGTTATTCAGGCTCACTCAGTATTGAAGACTTCCTTAAGAAAAACAACCACCTCCATAACTGCGGATAATTCAATGTGATTGATGAAACCCTCTGGAAGCCAGATAATGCCCTAAAAAATAAAAAGGAAAACCTCCTTTCTTCCCCTTCCCTTTACCTAACTTTTCACCTATAATTCCAATAATATTTCTCGGTAGTGGAGGATCGGGATGAAACGTTTTATCCAGACAGGGATTGTTCTTGGTGCCGGGTTTGTACTGTGGCAGGTGACTGCCGATGCGCGCTTTCTGGATTTGAAAGAACAGAAACAATCTCCGATATCGGAAATAGCACCCAGCCCCGCCCCGACTATCCTCTCCAATCCTACATATAAAACCAAAACTGAACCAGAGGGAATCAGCCTCCAATTTGAAGACCTGACCTTGCTGGACGTTTTAAGAAATGTTCAAGATGAAACGGGGATCTTATTTTCCATCGACCCTTCGCTTGAAACAGTTCCCTTTAGCGCACGCATACAGGCCGATAATTGGGAAGCCGCCATACGCGATCTTTTAAAAGGATTCAGCCGGGTAGAAGTCTGGACCGACAACCTTGCAACCAGCAGGATCTGGCTTTTATCAGGAGGAAGAAATGTCGAGGTCGCCCAAAACATCGCGGCAAATCGCCAAACAACACGGCAAACAAAGCGGGTTTCTCCACCACAACGCCGTCAACCAAAACCAAGGTTCCGTTCAGCCCCGGCTCCTGCACCGGTTGCCAGCTCTCAAATAAAAACTGAAGATCTCCCGCCGCATATCCTTTTCGAGCCGGGAGTGTTGACCTACTTCAAGTCGAAAGGCATTGCGCTTCCTAATAAAGTAAAGAGCATGTTCGGTCCCAACCTTGAAGGACTGCCGGCCAATATGCCAATCTCTCCACATATCCTCAACGACCCGACCTTCAAACAATTCTTGGACTCTAAAGGGGTTCAAGTCCCTAAGGCCTAAGCTTACTTCCCTTAATTCTTGAGTTAGTCGAAATTCTTTAGAAAGTCCACAACGCGTTCCAGTTTTTCCTGAGTAACAAACTGGTCAACATCCTGTTTATCTGGGTTATCTTTATTGTGGAAATCTCTAAAGTCTCCCAGCATTCGAATCTGGTCGGGCTTGTAAGAAAAATCATACGCCTCCAGCAACTGCACGCCTTTATTGCCTCCTCTGCCCTTTAGAGAATGACAGAACAGGCAGTTGTCTTTAAAAACTTCCAACCCCTCTTGAGCTTTCGGAGAAGTCCCTGCAATATTTTCCAACGGTGCGTAATAGTCATTGAGTCGAACAAATTTCAACTCGCGAATATTTGCTGTCATGAATCGTTCCTGAAAAGGCGGTCGTTTACCATCAGGAACCAGGATGAGTAGCGGATTCAACCAGTCTGGTTTAGAGTTCCCAGATACCAGTTTTATCTTTGTCGCCAGCCGCAAATCATATTTGTAGATATCATTGAGAGATAAAATCCCTTGGTAATCATCAAAGCAATTTAAAAGCACCGCATCCTCGCCACGTTTCAATGTGAACTCCGTCAATAATCGGGAAAGGGCAATGGCTGTAAATCGCGAGTCACTCATGTGCATGGCTCGGTCAAAATATTCACTGGAAGTTTCCTGCATTCCTAGAGAGTCGAGTTTCGGCGCAGTCCATATTTCTGAAAACATCCGTCCTGCAGAATCTGCATGCGTGATCCTGAAAATCCTCTCTGCCCCCACTCCTACTTTTTTAGGCGCAGAACAGGCTGAAATCCCGAAAGCCAACAACAGGGTCATAAACCCGCAAAATATTTGTTTCATTGAGGGAAACCTTCTATGATAGGTGCAAGCTTTCATCAATCACCTAATTAAAATAGGAAAGGGCCATCTGAGCCCCAATTTAACATGGATTCTACGCCGACATTAGAAATCAGCCCGGAAAAAATGGACTTCCGCGCTTACTCGATATCATGGAACCTCACCAAGCGGTGCAACCTCAATTGCGACCACTGCTATCTCGATGCCGACTTTCGCGGCGGCCTCAAAACCGACGAATTGAATACGGAAGAATGCTTCAAGGTGATCGATCAGATCGCGGAAGTTAATCCTAACGCGTTTCTCATTCTCACAGGTGGCGAACCGCTTCTTCGTCCAGATATCTATGAGATCATCCGTTACGCCGCCGACAGAAAATTTATGGTCGTGCTGGGCACCAACGGCACCATGATCAACCGTGTTAATGCCGAGAAAATAAAAGCCGCCGGAGCGCATGGTGTAGGAATCAGCATTGACTCGATGAACCCAGACAAGCACAACAAGTTTCGCGGCGTAGATAAAGCCTGGGAACTTTCTATGGACGCTTTCGATATTCTGAACGAAGTCGGCGTCGATTTTCTCGTGCAAATGTCCGTCTCGGATATGAACTATAAAGAAATCCCAGAAGTGGTTGAGTTCACCGAAAAGATTGGTGCCATCGCTTTCAATTTATATTTTCTGGTCTGCACCGGACGTGGACAAGGCAACACCGACATCTCCAACGCCGCTTATGAAGAAGCTTTGAAAATGCTTTATGAGCAACAGATGAAATATAAAGGCAAGTTGATGATCAACTCCAAATGCGCTCCGCAATACAAGCGCGTTGTTTACGAGAACGATCCCGAATCTGTTTACACCCGCACCTATTCCGGCGGATGCCCGGCGGCCACGCATTACAGCCGCATTTCACCAGAAGGCAACCTGACCCCCTGCCCCTTCATTGAAGAGTCGGTGGGCAATTTAAAATCCAGAAGCTTTAAAGACCTTTGGGAAAACGCGCCACTGATGATTCAGTTGCGCGACCGCAAAGGACTCGAAGGTAAATGCGGAACCTGTGAATTTTCTGCCATGTGTTCCGGTTGCCGGGCCCGAGCTTTTGCCGAAACCGGAAACTATATGGACCCCGACCCTTCCTGTGATTACGAACCCGGAAAATACGGCGGTAAAGCCATCACTTTAAAAGTCGAAGACACTCTCGGACTTGAAGTCGAATTCCAAACACAGTGGACACCAGAAGCCAAAGGCCGGCTCGAACGCATCCCCTCTTTCGCCCGTGGCATGGTCGTTAAGGGTATCGAGAAATTTGCCGCCGAACGCGACATCCGCCTCATCGACGAAGCAGTAGTGAAAAAGTCGCGCGAAGAAATGATAGAAAAACGCGGCGCCATGTTCCCCTTCCTGAAAAAATTCATCAATTCAGAAAAAGACTAACCCTCACTCGGCCCACTAGGCGTGGAGCCGACTGGCAATAGCCTGGTTGGGCAAACTATAGTTATCTTGGCTTAATATACGCCGTTGTTGCCTATCTCCCTCGTTAGAGGACCAAGCACTCTTGCACGCCATCGCGAGCAAGGTGTGAGTTACTTATTCTTATATAAATCTCCAACACGGAAGCCATCTCGATCTTCCTGATCGATACTGCTTTGGCGGTTGTCTTCCACATCAAGTTTACCAAGTGCTTCAGATACTTCGACCTGATAGTTTTTGACTTTACGATAAAGCGGATGGGTGATGTCTCGTTTCAGGTTGGTGAGTGCGGCAGTGAACTCACCTTTTCCATCGGGACTCAGTTTGCAAACCAGTTCACCGGAGTTATCATCACGATAAATATCGATCACTTCCAGTGGAGTTTTATTTTTGACTTGGAACCCCATTTCACGGAGCAGGGTCAACACGGCCCCGCGCCCATAAGCACGGATCGGTAAATGCGGTATAAGTTCATTCAATAATGATTGTGCGCTCAAAATAGTTTCCTTTCCCGAACAACTTCATTTTTTTTGATTCTGCCATTATATACGCCCACTAGGCGTGGGGCCAATGAGTAATTGCCTTCATAGCCTCCACAGCGAGTGGGGAAACATAATTATTTAAAGGTCTTTCTCGAATTATCCGAAAATAATAATAGGACTTTCAATAATTATGGGAGTCTGTCTTTTCATGTTGTTTTCATACGGGTCCGGGCTTAAATTTATTGCAACTAAGAAGAGGACCTTATCGATGCGTCAAAATTTTGTAATAGCTTGACAAACGTCAACAAATTCATTAAGTTAGAGAGAGAACTCATGAGGGAAATGTGTGCCTGTGAATAAATTTTTCCC
>JAJDBH010000123.1 GCA_029261455.1 Nitrospinaceae bacterium | reverse complement strand
CTCATGTCGTGCTGGGGGATGTCAACCTGGAAGGGGCTCAGGCAACAGCGGAGGCTATAAATAATAGTGGTGGTTCTGCTTCTGCTGTTAAGATTGATGTCTCAAACGCCACTGAAGTGCGAGAAGTTTTTGACTTCATCCTAAAAGATAAAAAACCAGTGGATATTGTGATCAATAACGCTGGCATCACCCGTGATGGTTTGATGGTGAGGATGAAAGAAAGTGATTGGGACTTGGTTCTCGATATCAACCTTAAGGGAAGTTTTCTTTGTAGCCAACAGGCGGCAAAGCAGATGATGAAACAAAAAAGTGGGGCAATTGTCAATATCGCTTCGATTGTTGGAGTGATGGGTAATTTTGGTCAGGCCAATTACTCGGCATCGAAAGCTGGAGTGATAGGTTTGACAAAAACTCTGGCACGAGAAGTTGCTTCCAGAGGGATCAGAGTAAATGCGATTGCACCTGGTTTTATCGACACAGAGATGACGCGGGTTTTGGATGAAGAAGTGCGTCAAAAATTAATAGAGCAGATTCCACTTGCAAGACTGGGATTGCCTGAAGATGTAGCGCGTTGTGTTAGCTTTTTGGTATCTGACAAGTCCAGTTATATTACTGGGCAGGTCATTAATTTAAACGGTGGTATGTTGATGTGATTCCAACTAGGAGCTTTAAAAATTATGTCAGTTGAAGATAAAGTTAAAGAAATTATTGTTGATCAGTTGGGCGTTGATGAAAAACAAGTAACGTCAGAAGCATCTTTCATTGATGATCTGGGTGCTGATTCACTGGATACAGTTGAATTGGTGATGGCTCTTGAGGAGGAATTTGATATTGAAATTCCCGATGAAGAAGCTGAAAAAATAGCCACGGTTCAAGATGCTACAAGTTACATAACCAGCAGAACCAACTGATTGGTCATCTAATCCCCAGGGTGCATGTATGAAAAGACGCGTTGTAGTTACTGGATTGGGGATCGTTTCACCTCTAGGGCTTGGGGTGGATGAAAACGAGACGGCTTTGTTTGAAGGCCGTTCAGGGGTTGATTTAATTACATCCTTCACTCCTGATGAAAACTTTCCTGTCAAAATCGCCGGAGAAGTCCGGGGGTTTGATCCAGCTGACTATATAGACCACAAAGAAATAAAGAAGATGGACCGGTTTATCCATTATGCCGTTGCCTGTAGTAAAATGGCTTTGGAAGATTCTGGTATTGAAATCAATGAGCAGAATGCAGAGCGGGTCGGCGTTATTGTTGGTGTCGGCTTGTGTGGGTTGCCTGCGCTTGAAAAATATCACGATGTTTTGAATGAAAAAGGAGTGAAAAAAATCACTCCTTTTTTTATTCCCATGTTGATTGCCAATCTTGCATCGGGTCAAGTTTCAATCACGATGGGTGCTAAGGGACCCAACTCCTGTGTAGTCACAGCCTGCGCTACAGGAACCCATTCTATTGGAGAGGCTGCAAGACTCATTCAATATGGCGATGCTGATGCCATGTTCGCTGGTGGTACCGAGTCTGTCATCACTCCACTATGTGTTGGTGGCTTCAATGCAGCCAAGGCTTTGTCGACACGTAATGACGATCCTCAGGGTGCCAGTCGGCCCTTTGATAAAGACCGCGATGGTTTTGTCATTGGTGAGGGATGTGGTGTTGTTATGCTCGAAGAGTTGGAGATTGCAAAAAAACGCGGTGCAAAAATTTATGGTGAAGTTGTTGGCTATGGTCTCAACGGCGATGCCTACCACATCACGGCAACCGCTCCAAACGGGGAGGGGGCCGCGCGTTGCATGAATCTTGCTCTTAAAAATGCTGGTCTTAATAAAGAAGATGTGGATTATATTAATGCACATGGAACTTCTACCGGAGCCGATGCAACGGAAACACAAGCTATCAAAACCGCGTTCGGCGATCATGCGTATAAATTGGCTGTCAGTTCTACTAAGTCCATGACCGGTCATTTGCTGGGTGCAGCAGGGGGCGTCGAAGCAATTTTCACTCTTCTTGCTATGCAAAAAGGGGTGATTCCTCCGACTATAAATTACACCACTCCCGATCCAGAATGTGATTTGGACTATGTGCCTAATGTAGCTCGTGAAAGAAATTTGAACGTGTGTGTTTCTAATTCTTTTGGTTTTGGTGGAACTAACGGGGTCCTTATTTTTAAGAAACTTTTGAGTTAATTTTCACCATGATCGAAGTCCCTTCTGATCGTATCAATGAAGTTGTTCCTCTTCAAAAAACCCTCGGATATACATTCTCGGATTTAAGACTCCTCAATAAGGCTCTAACTCATAAATCTTATGTGAATGAAAGAAGCGAGGTTCTCAAGCATAATGAGCGTTTCGAATTTTTAGGTGACTCTGTTCTTGAGGTTATGGTCAGCGATTATCTAGTTTGTGAGTTTAGTGATTATGCAGAGGGGACTTTGTCTAAGATTCGTGCAGCGGTTGTTAACGAAACTTGTTTGGCGGACCTTGCCCGGAAAATAGAATTGGGTAAATACCTACTACTTGGGAAAGGTGAGGATTTGTCGGGGGGAAGAGACAAGTCTTCTATCCTGGCAGATGCATTTGAGGCTGTTGCTGGTGCTTTGTTTAGGGATGGTGGGTTGGAATCGGCATCCGGGGTTTTTCTCCCTTTATTGAAATCGGAAATATCTAACTTTGCCCACTCTTGTGATTTTAGAGACTTTAAAAGTGAACTTCAGGAATACACACAGAATAAATGGGTTTGTACCCCTACTTATAAGGTGGTTAACGAATTGGGACCTGATCATGCTAAGGAATTTGAAGTCACCGTAACGATCAAGAATAAAGTTAAAGGACAAGGATTAGGGAGAAGTAAAAAAGAAGCAGAACAAGCGGCGGCTAAAATGGCTATGGATAAATTTTCGGATTCATCCAAACCGTGAAAATGGTTTTTGATAGGATCTTATTTTTTATAAACGTCCGTATTTTTAGTAGAATTAATGCTATTTAAATGTCACTCATAATACCCTCTACATATTTTGGAACATGCTGGAAGAATGGATTTTAAAGAAAAAAGAAATTGAGTCCTCCAAAGATAAATTGAAGGGGATAGACCTCTGTAGTGCCAAGTTGATGGGTGCCAAGCTTGATGGCGCAGATCTATCGCAAGCGGATTTGTCGGCGGCGTATCTAATCAAAGCAGATCTTAGTAAGGCAAATCTGATCGATGCAGATTTGACAGGGGCAATTTTAAGCGAGGCCAACCTTTCGGGTGCTGACTTGGAAGGTGCTGAACTTATGGACGCTTATTTACACGGAGCGAACCTGAAAGATGCTGTCAATTTAACCTGCGACCAAATAGAACTATCCAATTTTGACAAACAGACAGTATTCCCTGACTATATTGATATAAGTTGGACTGAGAGTGGACATTGTGAGTGCCATGAAAAATAATAACACTCACAACAAACGCATCTCATGATTAACAAAAAACTACCTTATGAAAGAGACCCAATTCCGCAGGACAAGGAACCTCCACGTTTTGAGGCGGAAACAATCGGGTCAAAAGTTGTATTTGGATTTAGCATGGCTTTGGGAGGCTTTTTTTTAGTCCTTGTCTTAATAGGTATCTGGCAATCTCTTAACCAGTTTTTCAATTACCTGTCTGGATTATTTTAATTTTCTTTGTATATCGATTTCTTATCCTGTGAAAAAGAAAAAGCATTTGATCGTTCCGGTTTTTGTCTCCCATGAGGGTTGCCCCTACCGTTGCTCATTTTGTAATCAAACAAAAATAACAGGCGCAGAAAAAAAGACTGACAGGAACATGTTGAAGGAAACACTGCGTACTCACTTAGGTGATTTGGACCCTGAGAACCTTCCAGAAAAAAGGGAGTTGGCTTTTTTTGGTGGAAGCTTTACGGGTATTCCACTGGAACGCCAGAAATATTTGTTATCTGCTGTTCATCCATGGGTTTTATCTGGTGAGATTCAATCGATCAGGGTTTCAACACATGCCTTGTTCATAGATGATGTCAGACTCTCATTGCTAAAAAGAAACCATGTTGAAACGATTGAGCTTGGAATACAATCCACAGATGATGATGTATTAAAGTTGGCTGGGCGCGAATGCCCTTTCGAAGTGATTCAATCTGCTGTCGATAAGATTCACGCGATGAAGTTCCGTTTAGGGTTACAATTAATGCCCGGTCTTCCCGGTGATAATGAACATAAATTTCAAAAGTCGGTGGAAAATGTTATAAGCCTTAATCCTGATTTCGTAAGGATTTATCCCACTCTTGTCATTAAGAATACAGGATTATTTGATATGTATAAGCAGGGAACTTATACTCCCTGGAGCTTGGAGAGAATGATTGCGGCAGTCAAAGAAGCGGTTGTTAAGTTTGAGGATGCTGGTATCAAGGTTATAAGGGTGGGATTACATCCTGATCCATCCTTGTTGGAGAATTTTGTTGCTGGGCCTATTCATCCATCATTCCGCTATTTGGTGGATAGTCGTATTATGCGAGATCGAATGATAAAGATGATCCGTGCTTTGGAAAAAACGCCTTTGTCAGTTACTTTCAGAGTGCCAGCCAGAAAAGTCTCTCTTTACATTGGTCATAAGAAAGAGAACCTTGCGTTCATTAAAAATATTTTTGATTTGAGTTCGATTAATTTGCAGCAGGATGCCGAAAAAGATCATCTGGAGCTTGTTGCTTCATAAGTTTGATTAATAGTTTTTCACAAAGGAGAATGATGTGGTCACGATAGGAATGAATTACAAAATGATACCCGGAAAAGAAAAAGTTTTTGAAGATGCTTTTGATGCAGTCATAAAAGTTATGAATGAGATGGAAGGACATTCAAAATCTTTTTTATACAAAGATGTAAACGATGCTCAATCCTATCTAATAGTATCCGAATGGAACGCTGAAGAAGCGTTCAATGAGTTTATGCAGTCGGAAAAATTTAAAAATGTCGTGAACTGGGGTAAGGAAAATATTCTTGCAGGACGTCCTTCCCACACTGTTTACAAGCATTAAGATTCGTTATACGGGGTCCTGTTTAGGGGTGTGTTCATAGTATCCATCCCGAACGGCCCTTTGAATCTTTTTGTAGAATAATTCGGTGTCATGAGGCAGTTCACCAGGTATGCGCCAACGGACCTTGACGATTTTTCCAGCTGGATGCTCAATGATTGAGGTGATCTCTCCTGTGTTTCTGGAGAAGGGCTCATATAGATTATCGCCTGCTCGTAGTTTCATAATTGAGGTTGGGTTAAGTGTTTCCTGATTATACTGTTTAATATCCTGGTTATAAATTAATTTTAAGTCCTGCCTCAACAAGAATTTTGCGTTGGAGAAAGTATTATGGAAGATTATATTGTCATGTGTGCCATGTACCCGACAATGACTTCGGGTAAAGTGGATAAATATTTGGTTCGAAAGGGTGATAAAGTCGCTCCTGGAACCGCCGTGTGTGAAATAATTTCTGAAGGTTATTTCACTTTATTGTCAGAAGTGGCAGGAAGGGTGACAGAATTTTATGTGATGGAAGGGGATTATGTTGAAGTGGATACGGCTTTAATAGAAGTGGAGTTGGCTGAGGAGGAAAAATAGAAATTCACAGGGTTGAGAAAAAATATGCTGCTGTTGCTAGATAAATGGCTAACCCAAGAATATCGTTGATAACGGTTATGATAGGTCCGGTACTGATGGCCGGATCAATATCCAGGTTTATCAGCAGAATCGGTGCTAAAGAGCCCAACAGAGATGCTACAGAAACGGCGAGGATAATTCCCGTCCCAACCACAAGGCCCAATATAGGGTTAGTCTGTAAAACAGATTCTGAAGCCAAATATACCAAGCCACCACACAGCAATCCAAAAATCAAACCGTTTAAAATCCCAACAGAAAGCTCACTTTTTACCACCATGGCAAGATTGTCTTTTTGAATATCTCCAGTTGCTAACCCCCTCACGATAACAGTGGCTCCTTGTATTCCCACATTGCCTGCTAATCCAATTACAAAAGGAATAAAAAATATGACTGCAGCAAAATCAACAAGTGTTGTCTGATAAAATCCAAGTATCCACGCGCTGACTAGCCCTCCTATAAATGTTGTGAATAACCAAGGTGCTCGGGCAATAATTTTATTGCTTATTTTTTTCGCAAACGGATCCACCTTGGCGGTTCCGACCATGGTGTATATGTCTTCACTGGCGCTGTCTTGCATAGACCGAATGACATCGTCAAAGGTAATGATTCCCTGTATCACATTGTCACTGTTGACAACAGGTAAGCTACTCAGATGCTCCTGGCCCATCACTTGAGCCACCTTTTCGCAAGTGTCATCCAGGAAAACTTTGGGGGTTTCAGGGCGAACAAACTCTTTTGCCAGAGCGGAGGTTTGTATATTTAGCAGATCCCTCAATTTGAAGAAGCCGATAAGTTGTTCCTTCTCGTTCACGACATAAAAATAAGGAATAGACTCCTTATTTGTTTCTCTTCTTATTTTAGTGAAAATATCACTAGCTCTGCTATCAAAACGGACTTTATTGAAATCTGGGGTCATCAAACCCCCGGCGGTTTCTTCTTCATAGCGGATCAGGTCTTTGATCACTTCAGCATCCTGAACCTCCATTTTACTCAGAAGCTCTTCCTGGGTTTCATCAGGAAGCTCCTGAATAATATCAGTAGCCTCATCCTCTGGCATTTCATCTAGAAGAGCGGCTAAGTAATTTTGATCAAGAGACTTCTGGATTTCAAGGCGGCTATCTAGATCGGTTTCATAAAGGAGTTCTTGTCTTTTTTCGTCATCATCAAGTAGATGGAAAACCTGTGCTTTCTGTTCTTGGCTTAATTCGTGAAGTCGTCGAGCAATTTCAAAGTGATCCAGATTGGTAATGAGATCACGTAATGACGCCTCCTGAAAATTTGAATCTTTGAAGGCTTCTTTTAATTTTTCAATAGGCATAAAATAATTATAAAATTGGTTGAAATTGTCGTACTCTAAATATAACAGGATTGATTATCAATCCTGAAACGTTACTTTTGAGTGAGGTATTATGGTTCTGAATATGTCCCATGAGGACAAAAAAAGATATCAAAAAACGTTTGGCAAAAAAAAGACTCAAGTCAGAAAAAAAAGATCTTTAATCCTATCAGATAAGACTAAAAACCTTCTATCAAAAAAATTTGACGAAGGTCATCCCGAAGGTAAGGAACAGGATGCTCCTCAAATAGATGCTCATGTGAAAATGAATGACAACTACCTTCGTACTGGGCCTTATAAGCCTAAAAGTAAATGATGTGTTCTAAAGTATTTTGAAGGTAAGAGAATATTTGGGATAGAGAGGGAGCGATTTGCTTTACTTGAGGGTGGCTTGATTAATTTTCATTATTGCCGTTTTCGTGTTTTTCTTGATAGATTTTGTAAACTTCTTTTTCAATAAATAATTCGACGAGGCCCTTGTCCAACTCTTCTTTTTCGGCCATGGATCTAAGGATTCGATAGACCGTTTCCAATGGCATAGCTTTTTTATATGGTCTATCAGATGCAGTCAAAGCCTCTGCAATATCAGTGACGGCCATTAATTTCCCCTCAAAGGGAATCTCATCACCCTTGAGCCCCAGAGGATAGCCTTTACCATTAATAAACTCATGGTGAGCTCCGGCAAAATCGGGGATGTTCTTTAGTTTTTTGGTAAAGGGGATCTGCTTTAACATTCTTAATGTAACTGCGGCATGGTCCTGCATTTTCTTTCTTTCTATTTCCGTTATACTTCCCCGGCGAATTGACAGGTTAGTCAATTCATCATCTGTTAGGAAGGGCTGTTGCTGCTCCTCATCATCAATATAGGTTTTTTGGGATATTTCCTTTAATCTATCCAGAGTTTCATCATCAAGAAACTCTCCCGGTTCATTACATTTATTTATGAACTCGCGTATTTCTTTTATCTCTTCCAATTTATTGTGAGTCTCGGTTTCCAAGGTTTTTAATTTCCCAGAATCCGCGCCATTCTGTAATAACTCTATCTTGGTATTCTGCCCCTCCAATATGATTTTCTGGCTGATATAAGCCAATCTCAAGCGAATATATTGGATACGGTCAAAAATAGTTTGGAGTTTTTTGGCTTTTTCAACAATTTCAACTGGAGAAGTAACTTTTCCAATATCGTGCATATAGGCAGCAATTCTTAATTCGTAAATCTGATCCGGTGTGAATGTTTTATCCTTATATACGCCTTCTTTTGTGTTATGGATGACATCCGCCATGGTTAAGGTCAAGTCTGCCACTCTTCGAATATGTCCGCCTGTAACAGGAGACTTTTCATCGATAGCGGTAGCCATGACTTTTACAAAGGCCTCAAACAACTCGGTCATGTTGGAAATCAGTTTTGCGTTAGTGATTGATACTGCGGCTTGTGAAGCTAATGATTCGCATAGATTCTCATAATCCTGTGAAAATGAAATCACCTGATTGGTATTAGGATTGGTAGCATTCAAAAGTTGCAAAACACCAATGACATCGTTGTCGTGATTGCGCATTGGAACCACGAGCATGGATTGGGATCGGTATCCGGTAGAGTTGTCAAATTTTTTGGGGCCGGTGAAATCAAAAAGGTCGGTATCGTAAACATCGGGGATGTTAACAGACACCCCTTTTAATGCGACGAAGGCAGAAACATTGGATTCTTTTAATTCAACGGGGGGGAAAGGAATTGTCTCACCTGTTTTGCCCCCCATTCGAATTTTCAAACTATCATTTTGAACAATTTGAAAGCGAAGGGTATTGTCTTCAACAATATATAAGGTGCCGGCATCTGCGTTAGTGAAATTCCGGGCCTGATCGACAATCATTTCAAGAAGAGTGTTTAGATCGTAAACGCCTGAAAGAGCCCGTCCGATATCCGACAGCTTTTTAATTTGTCCACCAAGCCGTTCCGCATAGGCACTTACTTCATCAACAACACTGTTAAGTAGGGTGTTTAGATTTTCGTCAGTAGAAAATCGACGAGGCTGAGCTGTTTCGGTTTTAGTCGGTGTGTTTTTAATATCCATGAGTCGTGAACTTGGAGCGAGCTTAATTCTGTGATTATTGATTGCTACCGTGTTAACGATTATCAAATAAAAGCACAGCGAAATCAATTGAAATGAAATTTTACTACATGAATATCATTTCAAAGTTGCCTTAATCGTTGGAAAATCGCACTTCTACGTCACAGAAAATGCTGGTTATAGATAGTCCTTAAGGAGTAGGGGGGTATCAGAAAGCCAAATTCGTTTACCACAGACGTTAACGAAGAGAGGTTCCTTTGACTCGAACAGTGTCAAATGGGACTGATACAAGTCTTCAGCAGTGGTTCTGCAATCTCCATAAGCTTCTTTTTCCTCACTAAAAATTCCTTCCTCAAATTTTTGTATGCCTTCCTTAGAACTTTTACCCTCAAAGTAAGAGCGAAGTAGAGGGTCTCTTAAGTTTTCTGGGTTTTTTGCGGTTTTTCTTAAAAGTAGTTTAATTCCCCGAGAGGATTGAGACTCAAAAAGTCCGGCTCTAATGCAAGTATGCTGAGCTTTACCTTTTTCAACCGTCCATTTCTCGATAGCTTCTTTTGAATGACCCATTGCTCCATAAGTAGAAAGCTGATGCCTGATGACATAAAAGGTGGAGTAAGCAACAATGGTTTTCACATTCAGCTCTGCTTCTAGTTTTAAGATAGGGTCAAATGATAGCTTGTTGGACAGTGCGATGGACTCAGGGGTTGCTTCTGAAATGGGCACTCCAACTTCACCCAAGGCAGTGGCATAAAATAGGGTGTCGAATTGTCCATCATCGTAAGCTTTGATTTTATCCAGAACCTGAGGGTCATTGATGTCACCAAACAGAGTTTCGTCAGCACCTTCAATAGTGAAACCGGGTTGCTCTTTACCATACCAGTTAGCCAGGATATTGGCTGTGCTACCAAATTTTTCCCGAATAGCCTTAATCGCCGCAGTCCCCATCACACCTGTTCCGCCTATGACTAGAAAATTGCTCATTGTTTCCTCAATTTAGATTAAAAAAATAATAATTTAATTACAGGTATAAATATTAGGAGCCACCGTAGTTTTCATCCCAATCCGCATAAGGGATTTGAGAGTTTTCATGGAGGGCCTGAGACATGTAAGGATCTGTCCTGAAAAATTTATCGATTTGTTCTGTCAGGCCTTGTGTTTCCTGAATGACTGAACCTATGTCCTCTTTTCGATCTATCCTTTTAGCCAGCTTTAAATAACTCTTGATTAGAGGGTGCGCTGACTGGATAGAGCGCATAATCTTTTCGGAGTCTAAAACACGATACCGGTTAGCGACAGCAAATTTTGCAAACTCAAACCATACTTTGATTTGCCCTTCATTTTTACCAAGAATGATCAGTTCCTGTTTGAATTTTTCTTCGCCTTTTTCTGCCAGGCCTATTGAAACGTAGTCTGACAACTCATCAAAAGGTATCCCATCAATGGTTTCACATAGAAACTCCAAATGAAAAATGATTGAGTTGACTGCCTTGTCCAAGTTAATGCTTAGGGCAGAACTATCCTGAAGTTCTGAATTTTTTTGATATAGACCCCAAATCCCATCTAATTCCGCTACCTCTTCTCCCAGTCCTTTTAGAGGGACTACTTGCTTGAGACAGGTAGTTATTTCGGAAGAACCCGCCCATGAAGAAGGCACCAGGGTGCAAAATGCAAGTAAAATTAAAAGAGCAACTGACTTCATATTTTGATTAACCACCGCTTACGTGATTGGACGTTTCCGTGGATCCCGAAATGTGAGTATTCTGGTTACCGCTCAGATGCAAATCTGGCTGCAAAGCCTGCGAGTTGGCAGGATTGGGAGCTGGGGGTTTCGTTTCAATATGCGCTGGTGCCGATTGTGTTGAAGGCTGTCTGTCACCTTCGTCACTAGAACAACTTGAAAAGCTCAATAACGTAGACAATAAAATTAGGATGACAATAAGTTTCATAGACCCATCCCCAGAGACTTTATTGCGATTTGTAAAGGCAATGATGAGTTTTGTTGAATAGCTGGTATTTGTTGATAGATTTCGCTATCGGAGTAACTGCATAAAAATAATAAGGTCATGATAAAGATAAGAGAGAGTCCTGCTTTCATTGCTTATATCCTCGGTGAAATTACCTTTGCTTGAATTTATACTTCAATATTTTTGAAGTCAATGGAATTTCTTTTTGTTGAGCTCTGACAAGTGAAGTCAGATCGTAGTTTTACTCAATTGTAAAATAATTCGGCTTTCCTTTTTTGTCACAGGCATAACAGACAGACGGGACTGGCGGACTAACGCTATTTCTTGAAGATCTTTATGAATTTTAACGTCTTCAAGAGTGACGGGGTGAGTGAGTGCTTTAACAGGTTTTAAATCGACCACGACCCATCGTGGATCATCGATGGTTGGGTCTTGATAAGCTTCACGAGTTACCTTAGCGATACCCTTAATGTCCTTGCCCGTGACACTGTGATAAAAGAAAACAAGGTCTCCTTTTTTCATGGATTTTAAATTATTACGGGCCTGATAGTTCCGCACTCCATCCCAGTAGGTTTCCCCATCCTTCACAAAAGTTTCCCAGCTATATTGAGAAGGTTCTTGTTTGACAAGCCAAAAAGATACTTTATTATCCATAGTTAAGTGGTATTGATTAAGGGTTTAGTTTGATTGGTTGTTTGAGTCAGTTTAAGTTCTTGGAAAGTCTCTGTCTCTAAAGGTTTTAAAAAATCTAATTGAGCATTATCTCATTGACCCTCACCTATTTAATAAATATAATGAAAATCTCCAATTTATTGAAAGTTTTGCCCAAAATCATTTTTTTCGGGGGATATAGTGATCCCCTTTAGGAGATTTAAGAACATGTACCGAAAAGAGATTAAAGTATTAGATTGTACTATTCGCGATGGGGGATTGATGAACAATCACCTGTTCAGCGATGATCTGGTTCGCAGGGTTTTTCAAGCGGTTAATAAGTCTGGAGTTGATTATATCGAACTAGGTTATAAGGCCGATGAGAATCAGTTTAAACGTGGCGAATTTGGCCCTATGAAATTTTGCTCCGAACAAGATCTGGAAAACATTGTCGGGGATACTGAAAAAAATTGCAAGATTTCTGTGATGGCTGATATTGGACGTTTTGACCCCAACGCACTGATCCCGAAATCTGAAAGCCTCGTCGATATGATGAGGGTTGCTTCATATATAAAAGATATTGATAAGGCTATTGATCTTGTCAATACGCTTAACGCCAAGGGCTATGAGACGACTATTAACATTATGGCAGTATCTCATGCCAGAGAGCGGGAGTTGGATGAAGCTCTTGCGCAAGTGGAAAAGGAAAGCGCCGTTGATGTTGTTTATCTGGTCGATAGTTTTGGTGCCTTGTATTCTGAACAGATTGCTCACCTTGCCCAAAAATATAGGGCTGCGCTTCCAACACGTGAGTTAGGTATCCATGCACATAACAATCAGCAATTAGCTTTTGCTAATACGATTGAATCCGTCATCCAGAATATTAATTACTTGGATGGAACTATTTGGGGCATTGGAAGGGCTGCGGGAAACTGTCCTCTGGAATTGTTACTGGGATTTTTGAAGAACCCTAAATTTGACATTCGACCTATTCTGGAAGTGTTGCAGAGTGATTTTGTGGAATTGCGAGAGACCGTTGAATGGGGATATACAATTCCCTACGTGATCACCGGCATTCTGGACTTACATCCCCGTGCGGCAATGAAACTTAGAGGTTCGGACCAGAAAGACGAGTATCTGGATTTCTATAACAAGCTCACTACAGAAGCCAACGTCTAGAACCTTCATGGCAGCATTCGATTTAACTCTCTTTGAGAAAGAGCCCGTAATGGGCATCATACGGGGTGTTGACGAAGACTCCCTTCCCGGTGTGCTGGAAGCGGCATACGCAGGGGGCCTTCGTTTTCTCGAAATCACTTTAAATACTCCTGGGGCACTCCCTCTTATTCAGAAAGCGATTAGGCTGTTTCCCGACTTTTGCATAGGAGCTGGAACAGTTTTATCTGCAGATTCGACCCAACAGGCCATTGATATGGGGGCACAATTTATTGTTGCACCCAACCTGAATGAGCAGGTAGCTGAATGTTGCATTAAGAACAATGCGGCCTATTTCCCCGGTGCTTTGACTCCTACCGAAATTGAGAAGGCTTGGAGTTCTGGAGCGACAATGGTCAAAGTCTTTCCTGCTTCCCAAATGGGTCCAGATTATATTAAGCTTTTAAAAGGTCCCTTTGACCAGATTAAAATGATGGCCGTGGGTGGAATCAGCCCGAAAAACATCCCCGATTACTTTTCTGCAGGTGCCTCTGCTGTAGCATTGGGAGGCTCAATATTTTCTACAAGTCGTATGGCTAACGGCGAGTTTTCTGTGATACAAAAAGAAATCGAAGAATTTATGTTTGCAGTGAACCAAATTTATTCTAATATAAACGCGACAGATGTTGCGAACCACTCCAATTAAAGAGGGAATAGGGGTATGACCTTTGATTTTATGAAAGACTTTATGATGTTTGAGGATGAAGAGCGGTTTGCCAGTCTATGCGAACAGTTGGAAGAAGTGATTCGTGATATGGATGGCGGCGAAGGTAAGGTTTCTGAGCTTGAGGTCATGCAAGCACTGGATTATGTGGGCTTCAACTTATTCAGAGATAACTGGGAAGAGTACAAGAAAATGGATATGATCAACCGCGACCAATCTATTTCACCGCATACATCTGGCAAAGAAAAGCGGTACATTCATTAGTCAGTTTTTTTCAAGTTCCCCCAGGTTTTCCATCAGTCGGTGCATTTTTTTGTCTAGCGTGTTGAGGTGTCGGCCGATTTCCTCTATTTCTTTTTTCTCCTGATCCATATAAACCAGTCTGCATTTTTCAATGTGTTCGGTGATATGTTCTATCATGTCATGAATTTCCCGACTCTCGTTCGAAAGCTCATCGGTGGTTTCTGTGAGTTTTATCACTTGATCAGTTGCCAGATCTTCCACTAGTTTTTTTCTTTTCTTAACACTAGCGCGGAAATAAGCAATCAGGATGCCAGATATCGTCAGGAACACAATTCCTATAGTTGCCAAATCAACAAGCATGTAAAAATAGGAACCGAAAAAACGACCTGTGTGTATTTCGGTCACCAGTTTAACCACATCCATTTTCATTTCATCGGGTGACAGCTGGTTAACTGCTCCACTTAAATCTATATTCTCCCAGTTTTCTCCTGCATCATTAGAGAAATAAAGTCCCGATGTGGTACCAACATATAATGACTTATCACTCAAACTGGTAATTTGGGTGATTGTGATTTCAATGGAAGTTCCAGAGCCGCCATTTATTTTTTGGGTGAACGATGAAATATTCATCCATGAATCTCCACCATCACTGCTGGAGTACAAATGCTCTCCACTACCGACATATAGCTGTGAAAGGTTGGAAGGGTTCACAAAAATGGCGCTTACGGGAGCATTTTTGAAGGTGGAATCGTTAGCCCAGTTTCTGCCATTATTGAACGATTTATGCAGACCATTAGGGGAACCGGAATAGAGAAATTCTGGATCGGTGTTCAACGATACTAGTATTGTTGAAGCAGGTAAGGTGTTTTCCCAGACGGAATTCCAATCCTTCCCTCCATTTTGACTGCGAAGAGCACCCTCCTTACCAACACCATAAAGAATGTCCGGGGTAGAGTTAGAAAAAATTATGGTTTGGATAGATTGACCGGTGGATACATTATCCCAGCTATCTCCAGCATCTATAGACTGGAAAATGCCGCCATCTGTAGCAGCAAATAGGATATCTGGGTTCTCAGGATGCAGAGCAAGGTCGTTGATTTTAGTATGGGTCAAGCCTGCAGCCTCATCAAACCACTCACTCCAGGTGTCACCGCCATCCTCAGACTTGAACACACCATTGTCAGTTCCCGCATAAATGGTTTCGGATTCGGCAATCACCAGAGAGTTGATATGTTGATTAAACAATCCCTGATTGATTTGAAGCCAGGTTTCACCTTCATCTTCTGAACGGTAAACTCCGATGTCTGTTCCTGCATAAAGAAATTGGGAAGTTGTTGCAAGTGACTGGATACGGCGTTGGGCACTATGAACTTGAAAATACTTGGCCGGCAAGTATTTTCCACTGATCTGAGCTTTTCCTATTCCAAATTCCTCAGGGTGCATTAACAGAAAACCCGAAATAGAAAGAACAAGAATGAATATCGCAATCAGGAGGCCAACCCATTTATGAATGACGCGTGTGTTTTTAAATAAACGGATATTCAAGGGAACGCCTAATTTTGTTTGGCTTCAAAAGCTTTTTTTGCAAGCTTCTCATATTCATCCTGGAGCTGGTTCTCAACATATTTCACATGCCCGAATAGTTCGTGGATCTTGATATCAATCTCCTTCAAGTGACTTGATAGTTCTTGCAAGTCCTGGTCTGGAGTGTCTTTCAGAAACACTTCACAACGCTTGGCATGGTGAGATATATGCTCAACCAGGTCGTGCACCTGAGTGATATTACTTTGTAGTTGGTTTGTTTCTTCCTTTAATTGTGTTGCTCCCAACTCAGCCTTAATAACAAACGTATAAAGAAGGGCAAAAACAAATGCTGCAAACAACGCTGCCTGTCCAATAAAGGTCTCCCAAGTGGGGTACATACCAAGCCAGGAAATGGAGGGTAAGAAGTTCGCCGCAGTCATGGAAACCTGTTCGCCCATTTGTAATTCATGCACTCCTTTGCCCATGAATGTGAAGGCCATGTAATACAAAAGGACACTGGTGAAACCAAAAAACCATTTAATAGGAATCCGCATACCCAGAGTATTGATCAAATAAAATACCCCGGCTAAAACCACACAGCCTGCAAGAAAGCCTGGTAAAATCCCATCGTTCGCATCGCCTGAATACAAATAAAGTGCCTTATAAAAAAGAACGGTTTCGAATCCTTCACGGTAAACAGATATGAAAGCCACGAAGCCCAGGGTAAAAGTGTTCCCCTTTGATAAGGCACCACGCATTTGCTTGTTTATATATTCCTGCCACCTCTTGTTATCTATTTTAGAAACTAGCCAATAGCTGACTGAAAATAAGACCGCAACAGCAACCAACATGATCCAGCCTTCAAGAAGCTCTTGACTTGCCATGCTCAAGTGAAGGACTTCATGAACTATATAGGCTGTTGCAAAACTGGCAAGTATACCGACCACAACACCAATATGGATGGATTTCACCCGCGATTGATTACGAGACTTAACTAAAAACGCAATCAGTGCTGCAATAATAAGAATGGCCTCAAATCCTTCGCGAACAATGATGGAGAATGATTGGAAGAACATTCCTGTAAAACCGACTTCAGCTTTGAGTAGTTCCAAACCCTTTTCCAAGCTCAGGTTGATTTCTTTGTAAAGAGACTCCACATGCTCTAAAGGAGCGTTTCGTTTAATTTCCCCACGGTATCGACTGAAGACTGACTCTAGACTCACACCTAAAGCCTTGTCCTTGGTAATGAGGTTGGATTCGATTTTTTCGTACACGAGATAAGCGTCAAATGCCGTCTCTGCCGCATTATCCACTTGTCCAGATTTATAGATACTTAAACTCTTTTCCAGAAGCCCACGAACTTCATCAACTACTTGTTCGGCCAAGTCACTATTAAAATTCCCAGCAGATTCGATAGCAGCTACATCCAGGTTCACTTGTGGAAGTTGTAAATTATTGTTAGAAAAAGTCCTGAGATAATAGGTTACATCCCAAATCTCATTTTCCGAAAGCACGCCTGCCCAGGCCATCATCCCTGTATTGGCAATCCCGACATTTATAACTTCAAAATTATCATAGGCTGTGCTGTTAGCATCACCTGTAAGCGCGGGATTCGATAAGACTGCAGGGGAGGGGTCAAACTGGCTGGCCATGGGGCCATCACCATTGCCTTGAAGGCCATGGCAAACAGAACAATTAGTTTCAAATATTTTTTTACCATTACGTAACGATACAGGCGTAATGGGGGTTTTATTTATTTCAATATTAAAGGTTGTAAGTAACTCTGAATTGATACTATTGACTTCCTTCCACACTAATTGCGAGTCCACTTTCTCTTTAATCATTGTCATCAAACCGATGAACCGCTGTTTGAGATCGCCTGCTTTTTGGGGATCGACTATTTCAGCAGAGATTCTTTCAAACCTTTCGATAGCCTGCTGCAAAAATACTTGGCTTTCTTCATACTCTGGAGGAATGACAATTATTCCATCCACCACGCCATCTTCAAATTCCTTTGCGGCGATGTTCAGCATCATGACGATTTTTTTAGTTCTATCAATAGTCTCCTGGTTGACCGCTTGAGCAAGGTTGGGGACCGAGATATTCAGACTCAAAAATATAAAGAAAATAACTAAGGATTTTAACAAACCAGATTTTTGAGTCATTGTGGTTTTTACAGACGGCATGATGGTTAAACCATTATAATTGTTAGTATTCTTATATTGCTGTGTTCGAGATGTGCAGGCCTAAAATAATAATGAGAATTGTTATCAATAATAAAATAAGCCCTTTATTTTGTCAAGGATATGAAGAAATATTTTAATATTTCTTCATAAGTTAATTGTAGGATCATATATTCATAATATATATACTAAACCCCCATAAAATAGTCAGTTAGCGTATAAAACCATTTATTTATAGAGTTACATCCAAATTGAGTAATATCAAAATGATTAATATTAATAACTGCTTATTCAAAATATTGATTGGAGTTGATATTACAGCTAATACTTCCGTGACAAAATTTATTGAAAATCATGACGCAAATTAACCAGAGGAAATCGAGGAGATAGTGAAAACTCCCCTGACTTGGCAGTTATTGCTTGTGGGGATAGGGTAATAAAATTGAGTTTAGAATTCCTTTAGTCTTTGTTCCCATTCATTTATAAGAACGCGGAATCGTTCGACATGCTTCTTTTCTACCAACATCAGGTCAGAGTACATTCTTCGCATCCCGATATTAGCGTCCGAATCTTCAGGGGTTTTCTCAATCAGGGTTTGGTAATAATTGACAGAGTTTTCTTCACTGACAATGCCTTTGCGTAAAACATCAAGCCGTGCCTGTATAGTTTGTGGCGTCTCTTTATCAGGTTCCATATATACCTCAGGGTTTGTTACTATTAATAGGCAAGCATGATAAACACAAGCCAGCGTCTATCCTTAAATATGCCTCGCTCATGATTTGCCGCTAGATTATTCTAAATTATACCAGAGAACTTTTTATGGAGTGTGCTATGTACAAAAAAATAA
>JAJDBH010000122.1 GCA_029261455.1 Nitrospinaceae bacterium | reverse complement strand
CAACCAGACCTGTGGCCTTATCAATACCTTAAGTTTTAGCTTCAGGCCAACAGCGAAGAGTAGCAGGGTGATGCCCAAATCCGCAAGCTTCTGCAACATCTCTCCACTGGAAAAACCAAAGTAGTTGAGCACAAACCCGGTTGTCAGAAACCCAACAAGAGGAGGCAGGTTTATCAATCTTGCCAAAAACCCAAGAAAAAATGCAAGAGAGATCCAGGCAACGTCACCAAGCGCAATAGCCACCCACTCAAAATCCATTATATGACCTTCCCTTTAACAGGGTTGTAATTGACTCTGATAGTTTATTTGATAAACAAACACAAAGAAAGGATACCACGCTGGCTGAGGGTGTGCCAAACAGGCAATACATCGAGGTATGTTGCTATCTTCGAGGGACTCAGGATGACAACAAACAGGCTTACGAGAAGAAGGCGATCGCATACGTGTGATGCCCTTTCATCAGCACTCGTTCCTTGCTAGGCATGACTTCTTTAATTTTTATAATCTGGTTACAGGCCGAAAACTTTCTGCGCTAGCTTCCTGAACGGCTCGGGCATATTGTTTGGGGAGTGGTTTTTGCAATAATATCCCATCTTCAAGGAAGTCATACAATTTGGCATAATTTGAGATTTCAACTAAGCTGATTCGCCTGAAGATGTGTTCAGGACAAAGTTCTTCGGTCCCTGTTAGTCCCATTGCTCCCAGCATGTGGGCCACCATTTCAACGGTCTTTCTATGATATCTTTCAACGCGTATTCTTTTATCTTTTATCACCAGTCCTGCGACAAGAAACGGGTTTTGAGTGGCGACACCTGTTGGGCAATGATTGGTGTTACATCTTAGGGCCTGTATACATCCTAATGCCATCATCATAGCTCGTGCCGAGTATATTACATCAGCACCAAGGGCAATCAGCTTGACAATATCAAACCCATGAATTACCCGCCCGCTAGTTAAAATGCGGATTCTATCTCGAACAGAGAATCCCGTTAATGCATTCTGAACTAACATGAGTGAATAGATACCCGGTGACCCCATATAATTTGTGAACTCCATGGGAGCGGCACCCGTGCCACCTTCTCCACCATCCACGGAAATAAAATCCGGTGTTATACCTGTTTTTTCCATGGCTTTGCAGATAGCGAAAAACTCTTGGGGATTTCCGATGCAAAGCTTTAACCCTACCGGTTTCCCATTGGAAAGTTCTCGAAGATGAGCGACAAAATTCATCATTTCAACAGGAGTTGAAAAAACGTTGTGTGCTGGGGGAGAAATCACATCTTTCCCCATTGGAACGCCACGAGTTTCTGAAATTTCTTTCGACACTTTATCTGCAGGCAAAAGCCCCCCATGTCCTGGCTTGGCACCTTGAGAAAGTTTAATCTCAATCATTTTGACCTGAGGATGAATGGATTTCTGCTGGAAGGTTTTTTCACAGAATTCTCCGCTTTCCTTCCTACACCCAAAGTAGCCGGTTCCAATCTGCCAGATCAGATCGCCACCCGGTTCCATATGATAGGGGCTAATACCCCCTTCCCCTGTGTTGTGTGCAAAATTCCCATCTTTGGCGGCTCCATTCAAAGCCAGGACAGCATTTTTACTGATCGAGCCGAAACTCATTGCAGAAATATTCAGGAGGCTGGAATCATAGGGTTGTGAACAATCAGGCCCGCCGATCTTGACGCGAAGGTGACTTGCCTCTATGTGTTTTGGAGAGAGAGAATGGTTGATCCATTCATATCCCGTTTCGTACATATCGTGTTGCATGCCAAATGGTACTGAGTCCAGTTCGTCTTTTGCACGCTGGTACACAATAGATCTCTGCTCCCTGCTAAAGGGGGCTCCATCTAAATTGGATTCAATAAAGTATTGGTTAATTTCAGGACGGATCAATTCAAGCCAGTAACGCCATCGACCGAATAAGGGAAAGTTGCGGCGAATGCTGTGCTTTGTTTGAAAAAAATCGTAAAACCCAAGCAATAATAAAGGGCCAGTCAGGACCATCGACCAGAGAATAATCGGTAGCAGCAGACCCGCAGTCAAGGTTGCCCCCATTAAAGCAAAAGCCAGGATCAAAAATTCTTTTCTCATTTAGTATTCGTATTAAATGTTAATGAAATTTATGTAAAACGAGCGTTAATGCATTTTGATAGGTGACAGGGGTTCTGTCAATATCAGGCTTCGGTGGATTGCCAACTAGTAGAAAAAAAAACAGGGGGGACCAAATGGTCCCCCCTGCCCTTGTTACAGTTTTACTAACGATCGGTTATCGCATGGATAACTTATCGTCCCCAGTCTTGGAAGCAGATTTCTCTGCTTCGTCAGGCTGAGATGCGGTTTTCACGCCTTTAACCGTCGCTTTACCTAACGGAAGGATCCCGCGGTCACCTGAAGGCAATACCTTCATGTAACCCCATTGACCTGCCTGCTGATAAGGCGTACGAGCGTTCATCCACAAGTACGTGCCAGGGTTCTTGTAGGTTCCACCGGCGTTGAAGAAAGCTTGAATGTACTCGCTTCCGCCAAACTCCTCAACGTCAATCATATCTGAACCTTCTTGATTCAGATGACGACGCCATTGGTGTCCATCTACATTGAACATCTGGTTCTGCTCGTTATGAGCCCCGAACACGTTGATCATGACATTATCACCTGCATG
>JAJDBH010000121.1 GCA_029261455.1 Nitrospinaceae bacterium | reverse complement strand
ATTTTGCCGTCTTCAGAATAGAAACAAATCAAATTCTGGATGGCTTGCGCGTCTTCTAATATTGCTTCTCGTACCATATCTATATAAACCTTAATCTAACCACTCGCCGTGGGGGCGACTAATAAGCACTAATCTTTGAATTATCGATGGATAATTAAAAATACTTTTTTTATAAAAAACAAAAAATGGTGATCTCGTAGTATCGCGGAGATTGTGCGTTTAGTCAATGTAATTTACAGGCGGGAATCCTTCTAACACCTCAATTTTACTGATAATACGGGGTTTATCCCACTACCTTGAGAAGGAGTGATATTCCCATTATTGACTTCGCCTCATTGGGTTCAGCATTATGCAGGGTTAACCACTAGCTGGTCTTTGAGCTGGTCTATGAGGAGGATGTTGTTGATGGAGATGGCAATTTTATCTGCCATGCGTTCGAGAAACTCGGTGCCGAGTCCGTCATGAAAATGGAAAGGATTGGGACTGCCAAACGCTATTGCCCCGACCATGACATCCTGAGCCACTATAGGGATCAATGCTTCGGATTTAATATTTTCATCATCGAGACCAAACATTTCGGATTCTTCGATCTCACTGCGAAGGATGGGTTTGAGTCCACTCGAAAACCAATTGTCAGCTGTTTCCTGGCATATAAATTTCACGGTTTCGTCCAAGGTGCCGTTATAGCGTTGTCGCAACCGGTCTTCCATAAAATGATCGGACCCTTTAACCAGACATACCTTGACGTTAGGAATGCCAAAACGGTCGGGAATTTCTTTTTGTAATTGATTGACCATTTGATCCAAATTGGTACTGGTCAAAACCAGTCTTTCGATTTCGAATAAGTGATCCTGAATTTTTTCGTTAGCGCGGGAAATTTCGAACAACCACTCTAACTTGCTTTTAAGATGTTCTTTATCATCATGCACCCGCTTGATGATTCGGTCTGCCAGACTCAACGTGCTCATCGGTTCGATAGGAAGGTCTTCTTCTTCAATCTCTTTTATTTTTTTCAACAGTTCCGGGTACTCGTTAAAAAACTCGGGATGCTCGTTGAGATAAATAGCAATCTGGTCTTTATTCATGGAAGTTCCCTGTCAAATTAGAAGTTGAATAGGGGATACTATACCACAATCTTCTCAAATCAAAACGAATAAAATGAATAAAATCAATAGGTTGTGTGATTATCAGAACCATCCACTAGGCGTGGGGCCGACTGCAATGGCTTTATCAGGCATACAAAGTGTTTACTCGGCTTAATGAACCCCTTGGAGGCGACCACCAAAAGGGGGAGCCTGTCCCTACCGGGCGTGGCCCGGTTCCCTCCCCCTCGAGGCGGATGCCTCGTGGAACCAGCGGTAAAGTGCGGGCAAGACTACTAGCGTTAATACGGTAGAGGAAAGGATGCCTCCGATGACCACTGTTGCCAGTGGACGCTGAACTTCGGCCCCGGTACCCGTTGCCAGAGCCATGGGGATGAACCCCAATGAAGCGACCAGTGCCGTCATCAAAACCGGACGCAGGCGTGTGAGTGATCCCTGCTTAATGGCATCATCCAAAGGGAGGCCTTGATCACGGAGGTTGCCGATGAACGAAATCATCACCATACCGTTGAGCACCGCTACCCCCGACAAGGCGATAAAACCCACCGCCGCGGATATCGACAGGGGAATGCCTCGCAACCACAGAGAGAGAAATCCTCCCGTGAGTGCCAGCGGCACCCCTGTAAAAACCAGCAAAGCGTTTGCACTGGAACCAAATGCTGCCAGCAGTAGCAAGTAGATCAGAATTAATGTTATAGGAATCACCACCCACAATCTTTGCGAAGCAGAAATAAGATGTTCGAACTGACCGCCCCACTCTATCCAATAACCTGGTTCTGCATTTAGCTTAATTACGCTTTGTGCTTCTTTAACAAAAGAACCGAGGTCGCGGCCTCTTACATTGGCGGTCACTACCACTCGCCGCTTGGCATTTTCCCGACTTATCTGGTTGGGTCCTTTAATAACCTTAAATTCTGCAATCGCTCCGAGAGGAATGAATTTACTAAAATGCTTATCTTGACTCATCACAGAATGCGGTTCGTCTTTCCCATCCTGAACTAGAGGAATTGGAATATCTTTGAGCAGGTCAATTTTTGTTCGTATATCTTCCTGCAAACGCACGATGAGATCAAACCTTTGATCACCTTCAAAAACCTGTCCGGTCTTTTTACCTCCAATTGCGATTTCAACAACCTCTTGAACATCGGCAGCGTTGATCCCCAACCGTGCCATTGCAGGTCGGTCCAGTTCCACCGTTAAAACGGGAAGCCCGGTCACCTGTTCGACTTTCACATCTGACGCGCCGGGGATGTCGGCTAAAACATGTTCGACCCCATCAGCCAACTCTAAAAGTTTATCCAGATCATCGCCAAAAACCTTAACAGCCACATCACTGCGTACACCTGAGATCAGCTCATTAAATCGCATCTCAATCGGTTGAGTGATTTCATATTTATTACCGGGGACTTCGGCCAGCTTCTTTTCAAGGTCTTGCACCAGAGCAGATTTTTCCCGTGTCGGGTCACTCCACTGCGAACGAGGTTTTATTATGATGAAAACATCTGCCACGCTGGGTGGCATCGGGTCAGTAGCAATATCTGCTGTACCGATTTTGGAGAAGACATAATCAACTTCTGGTAATTCCTTTATTTTTTTCTCCAGCGTATCCTGCATGGAAACGGCTTGGGAAAGGCTGGTGCCCGGAACCCTGAGAGCATGAACGGCAAAATCTTTTTCATCCAGTGTCGGGAGAAATTCACTACCCATTTTCTGACTCAATAAAACACTGAGCACAACCAGAACCCCGGCAAAGGCAATCACCGCTGCACGGTTTTTCAAGGTGAAATCGAGCAGGAAGGAATAGAACTTTCCTTTTAAAAAGAAGCTCTCTTTTTTGGAACTGGATACGAACTGAGCCATCATCGCTGGAACAAAAGTAATGGACAAAATCAATGCACCAGCCAAAGCCATCAACACGGTGAAAGCCATGGGCTGAAACATTTTCCCTTCAATTCCAGTCAAAGTAAGTATGGGCAGGTAAACGATCATGATGATGAACATACCAAAGATGCTTGGACGGGAAACTTCGCACGCTGAAGACTGAACTACCTCAAAGCGTTCCTCCTGATTCAATATTCTTCCTAACCGATTTTGTTCTTCAGCGAGACGGCGACTGCAGTTTTCCACAATGATCACGGCTCCATCGACGATAATGCCAAAATCAATAGCACCCAAACTCAACAGGTTACCGCTGACCTTATTGCCCACCATTCCCGTGACCGCAAATAACATAGAAAGGGGAATCACCAATGCAGTGATCACTGCCGCTCGAAAATTACCCAGTAACAGAAATAAAACGACAACAACTAAAAGTGCCCCTTCCAATAAATTATCACGTACGGTTTTGAGCGTGGCATTAACCAAATGAGTGCGGTCATATACCGTTTGTGCCACCACACCCTCCGGCAAAGCCTGATTGATTGCTTTCATTTTCTCAGCAACTCTTAAAGAGACCGATCTACTGTTTTCTCCCTTGAGCATGAAGACCGTGCCCAGCACGACTTCCTCACCATTTTTAGTTGCCGCCCCGGTCCGCAGATCCTTACCCAGGCTCACCTCTGCTACATCTTTAATGTAAATGGGAACACCCTGATGAGAACCGATCACTATATTTCTAATATCTTCCAATCCCGATACCTGACCGGGAGTTCGCACAAGGTATTGCTGGCCGCTGTGTTCGATATAACCCGCACCGATATTTGAATTGTTCCTGCTCATCGCTTCTATGACTTCTCTGAATGAAAAACCATAGGCGATTAATTTTTGTGGATCGGGCGATACCTGAAAGTTTTTGACATAGCCACCAATGCTATTGACCTCCGTCACTCCAGGAATATTCATCAGTTGCGGTTTGATGATCCAGTCCTGAATAGTTCTCAATTCAGTGGGGGAATAGGTTTTTTCTGCCCCTTTTTCAGCTTCCACCGACCACATGAAAATTTCTCCCAGTCCAGTCGCAATTGGTCCCATGACAGGTTCCACATTTTCTGGCAAGTGACTTTTTACTTCCTGAATTTTGGTGTTGATCAATTGTCGAGCAAAATAAATATCTGTCCCGTCTTCAAAAATTACCGTGACCTGCGAAAGGCCGTAGCGGGAAATGGAACGTGTGTGCTTTAAACGAGGGATGCCCGCCAAGGTGGTTTCTATCGGGAAGGTGATACGCTGCTCAACTTCCAGTGGCGTGAAGCCTGAGGCTTCAGTATTGATCTGCACCTGAACATTTGTGACATCAGGCACCGCGTCTATGGGAAGAATACTAAAATTATACCCACCTAGGGCAACGAGAGCCAAAGCCGCAATAATGACAAAAACTCTTTGTCGTATAGAAAATGTGATGATTGTTTTTAACATTGTTCTTATTATCTGCCTGGGTACTGCAAATTATGGGTGGATAAAAATTTTCCTGTTCATTCGCTCATGCAATATATAGGCTAGTGACTGTGAGTCGCGCCAGACTTTTCAATCTCAGCCTTCACCGCATAGCTGTTTACTGACACATACTGTTCACCGGCTTTCAAACCCTGCACAACTTCCACCCTGTTGCCATCGTTTTCCCCAAGCTCCAAAGGCCGTGCTTCCAGTTGAGATCCGTATTTGACAAAAACCACCGACCAGTCTCGGAAGCTTTGGATAGCACCGGGTTCGACTACCACAGGAACTTTTCGTTCCCCAAGAACCAGTTCTACCGTGACATAACCACCGGGACGGAAATTTCCGTTCTTATTAGGAATGACTACCCGACCGGTCACCGTTCGCGTTTTTTCATCAATGATCGAACTGAGATAAGACAATTGCGCCTGTAAGGCTCTGGGTCCTTCCTTGAATAATACCTTTTGTCCTAACCTAACTTTCCTGAGTTCCTTTTCCGGAATGGCAAAATTCACCCAAACTTCTGATAGATCGGCGAGGAGAAAAATGTCATCGTCTTTTTTGACTGCCTCTCCGGTTGTTAGATGTTTCTGGATAACCGTGCCGTTTAAACTAGCGCGCAGTTCGTATTGGGTAAAATGCTGTTCAGGCTGTTCCGGTAAAAGATCCACCTCCTCTGGAGTCAGTCCCAACGCCAATAGTTTTTGATTGGAGGTTTGCAGGTTAAGTTGGTCGATCTCCAGAGTTTTTTTCTTTTCCCTTAAAGACCACTCGCCATCGTAGGAAATTTTTTCCCGCAACGCTATATAGCGCGCTTCGGCACTTTTGTAATCTTCCAGGGCGATTAAATATTCCGATTCAGATGAGATGCCTTTTTCCAGCAATCCTTTTTCACGAATATGAATGGACTTTGCCAGCCTTAATTTTGCAGAAGCGGGAATGAGTAGTTCGCGGCTTTTTCCGATCACCAGATCTTTGAGCTTCAGGTAAATTTCTTCCTGATCCAAATCCTGCTCAAGCAGGTCCAACATGCTCTGAGTGCTTTCGAATACCCGTATTTCCCGGTCGAGATCTGCTCGCGCCATGTCGCTCTGCTTAATGCTCGTGAGGTAATCAATTTTCGCCTCCGCCAACTCCCGGCTTTCTAGAATGGCGATGATTTCGCCACGAGAAACCTGATCGCCTAGATCCTTAAATACTTTCTTAACAACTCCATCAACCCTGGGAACTATATGGACCACTTTTTCTTCGTTGAGACCAACCTCACCCGGTAAGCGTATCTTGGTCACCAGTTTACCCGGCCCGGCTTTTTTTAAAACGAGTCCTGCATTTTGAATCGCCTCTGGTGAAAACTCAGCTCGACCTTCAAGTTGAGAAAGTTGCCATTTAAACTTTTGACCTTTCCATTCTGCATTGACAGTCATTTCAAAAGAATGAGGTTCAGCAACAACCATATCTCCCAGCAAATAATCTGCTGAAGGTTTAAATCCGATGGTATCGACCCGGTCTAATCTTTTTAAGACGATGTTTATACCAACCTCATCAAAACTTATCGGCTTACCTTCTGCTTTTGTCACATAGACCCTGAATTGCGGAGGAATACCATCTTCAAAAATTTTTACTTCTACCTGAAAATCCTCTTCCGTGAATAGCCAACCGCCATGTTTTCCCCGTTGATCCGAGGGTTTAACCTCTTGATGTAGAGAGTGTTCATCCTGTCCTGGTTTGTCCATATTTATAATGCCCCAGGCCAGCACCGCTCCTAGTGCAAGAATCGTGATAGCGGGAATTTTTCCATTCATGGTCAACTGTCTCCTTTCCCCGCTTTTATGTTTTGAGCAGATTGATCAATCCCTGTCAGGCGTTTCACATCAGCAACGGCATTGTGATAATCAGCCAGCGCTTCGAGATATTGGCTTTTGACTAGAAAGAATGTTTTCTGGCTATCGAGCACATCTAATAAACCAAATTTTCCAAAATTATAGCCTTCACTAATAGCATCGAGTGCTTTTTTTGCCCCGGGCAATACTTCCTTCTTGATTGAAATAACTTTTGCATGAGAAAAAGACTCTTCACTTTGGGCCTTTAGCAGAGCTTCCTGCATTCTCAATGCTTCCGCTCTTTTTTCTTCCTTGGCTTTGGATAACCTGTGTCGAGCTTTGGCAATGCCCCCCTGGTTACGGTTGAACCAGTTCAATGGAACCGTCACCCCAAATACCAATGCATTGTCACCGGTTTGTTCCAACCTACGATAGGAACCACTGAGTGTAAGATCAGGAACCGCTTTAGAATTCTCCACGTCCAGTTCCGCCTGCTGGTGGGCTAGAGCCGTTGACCATTTTGAGAGGCGCGGATTAGAAGACAATGCAGCTATCTCTGGAAATACCTTGTCTGGAACTAAAAACAAATCCCCCTGTGCCGCATCAAACTTGGGTTCAGCATCTCCCCATAAAACCGACAGTTGTCTGCGTACATTTTTTAAATCCTGTCTGGCCCGCTCTTCCTCCATGCGCATATTGGCAAGAGCCACTTTTGCTTTTATTATTTCTATCGCCGCAACTTTGCCAGCTTTAACTCTCTCGGAGACGGCATTTAAAAACTTCTGTGCCAGTTGTACCCCTTCGGTCGTTAATGAAACTTTTTGCTGAGCTTTCAACACATGAGTGAAGGACTGGGAAACGCGGGTCAAAACTTCCAGGCGTTGAACTTCATAATCCCAACCGGCAATTTCTTTCGATAAGTTTGCGGAATTTCTTCGTAGATTTTGTTTGTTTCCCAACTCCAATCGTTGACTGAGCTGAACTGTGGTTTCGCTTTGGTCGACGCCATTGAAGTTTCCCGATCCCGCCACGTTTTCCAGCTGAACATTCAGGTTGGGGTTATAGGTCAGACCTGCCTGTAGGGTCTCGGCTTCGCGAGCTCGCACTTCATATGAAAATGCCTGGAGGTCAGGGTTTTGCAATAATGCAATTTGCGATACCTGACCCAGAGTGATCGAACCGGTTAATGTTATGTCTTTTCTTTCTTCCGCAAAAACAGCACACGGAAAAAGAATGTTCAGCACCAGAAAACCGGCTACTACTAGTACGTGTTTCATTTTTCTCACCAATTAGCACACACCTAACCCAACGGCAGACGCAAAACAGCGCACAGCCGGAGTTCGGGTGTGGAAATATTAAAAAATTATGGGTGAATTAAAGAAACAGCGAAGGAGGAGCACGCGAAGGATTTGGACTTCTTCTAAAACGTGAGTGGAGCGGGACGGTTTCGGAACCTATGGGAACATAAACCAGAGAGTCGGAAAGCTCAAAGTGTGAGGAACCCTGTTTAATAACCAGCCCTTGCTTGAACGACTTGGAATTTTTGGTCAGGACAAAATATTCAGAATCGTTTTCATCTTCGTCTTCGGAAGAATGCGAATGGTGATAATGGTTATCGAGATCGTGGTCGGAAAAATGCCCGTTAACAAGATGGGCATAAGCTTCCAGCGTTGCAGAATGGTAGCGTCCCTGATGCGAGTGAGTCTCTGCGTGCTCATCATGACGATGTTCAGTTTCAGGATGATAATGTATGAAAGGAAGCAAAAAGAGCGGAATTATAATCCCTAAAAAGATCAACTTCCACAAACCTGAATTCTTTTTGTTCATTTGAAAAGTCATCGGCGTCACGCAGTTATGGCTATCTTTTGTTTATCGGTAAGGATACTTAATACCTTAAACGAAAGCGGTTGCCGGATTCAAGAGGATTTTTCCGGTTCATCAATAAGGGGAGGAACCGGAGGGCCTTTCTTACCACAACCAACCTGAGTCACCATAAATGCCATAATCATTAACAGGAGTACAAAAGTTCTTAATTTCATATATCACTCTCTATTTCAGTTTTTTCGTCAATCGGGAAATCTGCGCCTTCACCTGCTTTTTTGCCGTTCCCCCATAAACATTTTTCCGGTCCACGGAGTTCTTAAGGGCAATGTGTTCGGAGACATCCTCCTCGAACCGCTTGGAAATTTTACGCAGTTCAACCAGCGAAAGGTTGCTCAGGGTTTTTTGTTTATCCAGACAATAGGCAACCGTTTTGCCGGTAATTTCGTGAGCATCACGAAAAGGAACCCCTTTCAGCACCAGATAGTCCGCCATGTCGGTGGCCGTTAAAAACCCACTGGCTTCCAACTCTTCGTCTGACGGCAATGTGAACTTTGCCGACTTCATCATGTCAGCGAAAATCTTCAGACAGACTTTGATCGTATCCGCTGAGTCAAAAAGAGGTTCTTTGTCTTCCTGCAAATCTTTATTGTAGGCCAGCGGTAACCCTTTCATTAATGTAAGAAGGGATACCAGGTTGCCAAATACGCGACCAGATTTTCCTCGAATCAGTTCTGCTGCGTCTGGATTCTTTTTTTGCGGCATGATACTGCTGCCCGTGGTGAATGCATCGGACAACTCTACAAATCCGAATTCGCTGGAATTCCAAATAACAAGTTCTTCACAAAACCGGCTGAGATGCATCATTAGCAAAGCCGAAACACTACAGAACTCTGCGGCAAAATCTCGATCTGCAACCGCGTCCATACTGTTGTGAGAAATTTCCGGGAACTTTAAAAGTTTGGCGGTGTACTGGCGGTCTATCGGAAAATTTGTCCCGGCCAATGCCGCTGATCCCAGAGGCATGACATTGATCCTTTTTCGCGCATCAAGAAAACGATCTTTGTCCCGAAGTAACATTTCTACATAGGCCAATAGGTGATGCGAAAGTAAAACCGGTTGCGCTCTTTGCAAATGCGTGTATCCCGGTATCACCCGGTCGATATTTTTTTTAGCAAGAACCATCAGTGTTTTGCATAACCGGTTAATTTCTTCTACCGCCTCATCCACCTCATTTCGTAAATAGAGGCGAATGTCCAAACATACTTGGTCGTTACGACTGCGAGCGGTGTGAAGTTTGCCCGCAGTGGGACCTATAATTTCACGCAGACGGCTTTCGATATTCATGTGAATATCTTCCAGCTTGTCGCTGAATTCAAACCGCCCTTCATCGCATTCCCGTAAAATTAGCTTCAACCCTTTCTGGATTTTCTGAGACTCAGCCGAAGTAATAATTTTACAACGCGCCAGCATTTTACAATGCGCGATACTGCCCTCGATGTCACAGGCGTAAAGTCGCTTATCGAAAGAAATGGAAGCCGAGAAAGTTTCCATCAATGCATCGGTCGATTGTTTAAACCGGCCCCCCCAAAGTTTTTTCATATAAAATTGCCTTATCTTATTACACGTTCTAAATCACCCCAGCCCCTCTTTATGAAGTTGTGGTGATTTGCTTTGTTGAATAATCAAGCAGAGGATGGGGGAATGAAGTCCCGTTTTTTAACCCATTTATCTTTTTGAACAATATTAACACGGGTCCCTAAGGGAACCATTTTTGCCAGGAAGTGCAAGTACCACTCCTGAATATTGGGACAACCGGCACTACCGTTTCGCCAGTCAAAGTTTTTCTTGAAAAATTCGTTAACCTTGCCTGCATTGACACCGTGGATTCCATAACTACCTGGAACAGGTTCGCCCAATTTTTTCATTCCCATCCACCAATGCCCAATTTCGTGGTCCTTATGACCGAATGGAATCGCCCGCACCCGCGTTTTTCCGTCTTTAGTTTCTTTTTTATACCAGGTCGGTTTGTAAGCCTTATTCTTTATTTCATATTCTCCGACTGGAGTTTCTTCTCCGGCCCGTCCGAAAATACTTTCTATTTCCATGATTTCTTCATCATTGTAATAAACTCTCAGGACACCACTTTCAACGATTCCCAAAAGGTACCAAAGCTGAGGTTTTTTGTGATTGAAGGAAGCCACATCCTTTTTGTTGTACTTCAAGGTCATGGTCTGCCCGGAACGGACATAAGCCGCCCTTTGGTTGTTATAAACCTGTTTGAGGATGTACTTCAGGTTTTCCGTAACTTTGTTATTCAAAATCATTTGCTCAATCTGCATGCTGAGCTCAGCATTGAACTGACGTGTCTCTTCCAACTCGACAGAAGTCAAAGTAAGGTCCTGTCGTATCTGGGCTACTTCCTCTTTGGAGACCAGACCCACCTTATTCAAACCCTGATACCAAGCGACATCTACTTTCTTCTGGGTTTGCATATCCAGAACAAACTGATAGGTCAGGACACCACTGATAATAAAAACCCCGATAGTGCTAGCCGCCAGTTTGAGGGTCTGTTTGACTTTGTTGGATAAACGGTATCTGGCAACTTCAAATTTTACTTTTTTATTTTTTTCTTCTAGAGCACCAAACGTTGCGTTGGCAAATTTTTCCAACACACGGCGTTCAAGTCGGGAAAGAGTGGGGGTATTAGCACGAAGTTTTTCTATAATCCAATACAGGTTTTCGCGAGTCTTACGGTCATAACTCCCATTAGGGTCTTTATTACCGATCAAGTTATATTCGGTAATAGTTAAAACTGTAAGCTTGCTTGTAGAATTCATAAACCCAGCCCGCAGAAACTTAAGGGAACTCTAGTAAATAGTGATTTTTAGAGACGCCCTTAAGCGCATAGTTCTTCAAAAAGGAGGATACAACTTAGCTAGTTTATCCGGGAACTCTTTAGTATTCAACAAGATAAATTAAGGTCGGAATAAATTTAGCCGGTTTTTCTCACGGCGTCGCCAGACAAGCGGAGTGATCTGGACTGTTTGATGTTCGGCATGGAGCAGCGGCCATCAAAAATTGCGCCTTTTTCTATAATGAAGCTGGGGGGGTGGATATCGCCCTTGATCTCTGCACCTTTGGTGATTTTTATTTTGTGCGTGGCGCGTATATCACCGAAAACCTTGCCCTTGCACATCACCACTTCGGCGGCTATATTGGCCGCAACCAAGGCGGTTTTATCTATAAGAACTGCCTGAGCAATAATTTGGCCTGCAAATTTTCCCGATACCTGCACTTTTCCGTTGTGCGTGATTGTTTCGCGTGTTTTCGTATTTCTTTCCAGGAGGATTCCAAAATTGGCTTTCTGAAAAATTCTGTAAAGTTTTTTCTCCGCCCGGGTACAGTTTTTCTTATCGCAATTTAGTTTTTCAATAATGCCATATAGCTTATCTCGGGTTACCTGATTATAGACCCCATTCCATTTTCGAGTTTCCAGAAAATCGAATTCCGTTGGGGTAAGCACTTTGAGATTTTGTTTTTGCATAGGTAAGTTCATCCAAGACTGCTGGCAATTCTGTTGAAGCGACTCATCCAGCTACCCTTTCCGTTCTTTTGCAAAAATTGAAGGATTTCTTCATTGCTATTGGAAAGAGTGGGACTAAATTCATTTTCACTAATAATATTTTCCGCAACCAGATTGATGCATTTAGAAAGGGAGCTGTCCTTATCATAAAACAAGGTGCCACGATTGTTAGTAATGTTGATGATTTTGTGATGAGGAACCATTCCAACTAAATGAATCCTGTCCTTATATTCGTCAAGCCGGTCCAGAGTATCAAGATATTCCCTCAACTGATCGAGACAGTTTTCTATTTCTTTGGACTTCTGGCAGCGGTTAAAAATTATTCCAAATTTTTTATTGGCCAGGATTTCTGTCACCGCCGCTTCGCCTTTTGAAGTGATCATACGGTTGACATAAGCTTTGTCCAGTCCTGATAATCTTCCCTGCTGATAGTCCTGGTAAAAATCTTCATAATAATCAATGAAAGAATGCAGGGCATCAATACTGCCATTAACAGCAATATTGTTGCTCATGTCAAAAATAAAAAGAACCTGATCAATCGAATTCATCAAAGACGAGAGGTGATTCACTCCTCCAGCCGGGGTATCGAGAATCACATAATCAAATCGTTCTATCAAGTCATTGACAAATTCAAGAAAAAGAAGGAGAAACGCAGGTTCATTAATGCGTTTTCGATGATTTCTTTTGCCAAGGATAGGAACCTCGCCACCTAGTAATGAAAATTTAAACTCTTCAATATAGTTTATGTATTCATCGGCCGTTGGTCGAGAGTTAGCTTCATGCTTTTTGAGGATCTGTTTAAATTCCACCATATCTATTTTTTTCAGGATCGGTCTGAGAACCCTGATCTGCCCTACCGTGTATATCTGGCTCCGCTCCAAAAATAGTTCGTGCAACTCATTACCAAAAGGGAACTCAGAAAAATGGAATAATTCCATATTCAAGTTTTTGTATAAAGCCAGACCCTTTTCAAGCTGCGGATTGTCTCGTTTAACTTCCTTATCTAGATAAGCTTTAAAAATAGTGAGGATACGGTAAATCGATTGTAAAAAATCAACCTGATAGGTTTTATTGGCCAGGGTTTCAAACAAATCATAAAAAGTTTTTTGTGGATGACTCTCAAGAATACTGGAAATGGTGGGAAGTCTGAGATCAAGGTCGAACAAGCACACGCTGTCATGGTTCAACGACTTGCCCAGCGAACGTGTCAGCGCCGCGGCCGTGTTGATGGATAAGGTGGTTTTCCCTATCCCTCCTTTGGGTCCGATGATTGAAATAACTGGCATTTAACTCTTCCTCTTTTTTTTGTCTGCCCCAGCAATGACCACAGTAATCTCACCTTTCCAGG
>JAJDBH010000120.1 GCA_029261455.1 Nitrospinaceae bacterium | reverse complement strand
GATTGACATGCTTTAATGCATAAGTATACTTTGGTGAAAACCAATGCCTTGTAGTGTTGAGTAGGGTTATTCCTACCTTGGGGGTTTTGGAGAAAATGCTGAAAATACTCCTTTCGCTGGAGATTTGAGCATAGAAACGTTCTTTGGAAAATTACTTTATCGTTCTAATGGGAGGAGGCTCATTCCTCAGGATTTGCCTCGTTTAGAATATTTAGTAGGTAACGTTTGTTAACTAGGGTAAGGGAGGATTTACAATGAAGAAACTCGCTATTGTTTTATTGGTTACTGTTGCTTCTTTTTGTCTTGTCAGTTCTGCATTTGCAGGATCATTAGCACCGGGTCAGATGGCTAAATGCACTAATGCTAGTTCCATCACCTTGGAAAATACGGGTGGTGGTGCTGAAGATCGTGGTGAGGGAAATGCCTCAGTCTGGAAGTCTTCAAATTTTACGACGGTTGCAATTAGCTTGAGTCCGAATGCACATCACGGTTTTCCTGGTAATGGTGGCGGAGCTGCTGGCAATGCTAAAGTAAAAATGGCAAGCAAACATTCCATGGGAAGAGGCAAAATTGTATTAGGTTCACAAAATAACTTCAGCCGTGGCGACTCCATTGGAGACATCAGTGGTGAAGTTAGAATCACCAATACTGGAACGACTAACCTAAGTGTGAACTGCGGTTAATTCCTACAAAAGTTTTAAATTAAAGTCGGCCTGATCTTTCAGGTCGGCTTTTTTATTGCCAATAACTCCTCAGTAATAGAGAAGAATCCCGCCGGCAAGAACCAGCCTGTAAATGATAAAAGGAATAAGGCCTACTTTCGCGACAACTTTAAGAAGAAGCTGAATAGCCAGCAAACCGACCAGAAAGCTGACCCCCATCCCGATTAGAAGGTGAAGGTTTGAATAGGTCTGTTCCTCTGTCGGGTGCGAAATAAATTGCGTCAGCTTGTGCATGCCTGCCGCGAAAATAATTGGAGTTCCTAGTAGAAAAGAAAACCGTGTTGCTGAAGTGTGGGAAAGGTTGCTAAAAAGTCCTGCAGCAATGGTGATGCCAGACCGTGAGGTTCCTGGGAGTAGGGCAATGGCCTGAGCACAGCCGATAAATAAAACTTGTCGCAGGCTCAAACGGTTTAACTCTGTATCGGTGTTTGAAATTTTTGATCCGTACCGGTCAGCTATCAGGAATATTAAGGACCAGAAAAGAAGATTGTACCCGACAAAAGTGGGGCTTCTCAGGTTGGCCTCAATCCATCCGCCTCCAAACAGCCCGATCAGCCCTGCTGGGAAGGAAGCAAGAATAATGCACCATGCAAGATGATGCGTTTTTGGCGACCCCTGGCGATCAAATATTGCCTTAGTTAAATCTATTAGTTCTTTGCGGAAGAATATTATAATGGCTAGCAGGGTGCCTAAATGCAGAATGGCATCCAGAGCTAGGCCTTGGTCGTCAAAACTGAAGATGATAGGGGCCAATATCAAATGCCCGGAACTGGAAACTGGCAAAAATTCAGTGAGTCCCTGAATAATGCTTAATAAAATGATCTGAAAAAATTCCATTTAGATACTTGGGGAAGAGGATCTGGTTATGGGACCAGTATAGGAGTGAGTTTTGTTATTCGAATAGGTGAAAACCAACATTGATTGTTGATTCTTCTCGGAAGATACTACTCCCAGCAAAAGGCAAGAATCAAGAAAAAAGAATGAGCGGATTGTGCAAGGTATGAAATTGAGTTTTCATGTGGGGTTTAGGTTTGCCGGGTTTTGCAAATCATGCTATGTTACGCGGGCATTAGGCTGGATTCCCTTGGAAACTAACAGGTTGCCTCCTCACAGACCCTGACGGACCCTAATTTTTTTTGCGGTTTGGCCTATCCTGAGGCACTCCTAATGTTTAAGATTTATATTTTCGGTTATCAATATTTGGGACTTGATCTGTCCCTACTGCCTGTAGCGAATTATGAGAGAATTTTCCAGAATTCAACGCCTCCCTCCTTATGTTTTAGGGATCGTCAACGAGCTTAAATATGATGCTCGTCGACGTGGAGAAGATATTATCGACTTTGGTTTGGGGAACCCTGATATGCCGACCCCAAAACATATCGTGGATAAACTGATAGAGGCCTCTCAAAAGGAAGCGAACCATCGCTATTCTGTTTCCAAAGGTATATATAAACTGCGTCTTGCTATCACGGATTGGTACAAACGCAATCATGATGTGGACTTGGACCCAAATTCAGAGGCAATTGCAACAATCGGCTCGAAAGAGGGCATCGCTCACCTGGCTCTGGCAATCACTAGCCCCGGTGACTCAGTTCTAGTTCCGACACCTACTTATCCTATTCATACCTATGCGTTTATTCTAGCTAATGGTGATGTCATTCATGTCCCTCTTAGTGCTGACGTAGATTTTTTTGATGCCCTGCTCGATGCCTTTAAGAGAAACTGGCCGCGACCTAAGGTGATGATTATTAATTTTCCACATAACCCCACGACTTTGGTAGTGGGGATAGATTTCTTTGAGAAGGTCGTGGATTTTGCAAAAGAACATAATCTGATTGTAATTCACGATTTTGCTTATGGGGACATTGTTTTTGATGGTTATAAGGCTCCCAGCTTTTTGCAGGTTCCCGGAGCGAAAGATGTTGGAATAGAGTTTTTCACCTTGTCGAAGAGTTATAATATGCCTGGGTGGCGGGTTGGTTTTGCGGTGGGAAATGCTGAAATTATTAATGCTCTGGCGCGTATCAAAAGTTATCAAGATTATGGTATGTTTCAGCCGATCCAGATAGCCGCCACGGTGGCTCTGAATGGTCCGCGTGACTGTGTGGAAGAAATTCGGGAAACGTACCGAAGTCGACGAGATGTTCTGTGCGAGTCCTTAAATCGAATAGGTTGGGCGGTGACACCCCCGAAAGCGACAATGATGGTCTGGGCAGAAATTCCTGACCGTTTCAAGAAAATGGGGTCCTTGGAGTTTTGCAAGAAACTTTTGGAAACTGCTAAAGTGGCGGTTGCTCCGGGTATTGGATTTGGTGAAGGAGGGGATCATTTTGTACGTTTCTCGCTGGTCGAAAATGAACACAGGATTAGACAGGCGGTTCGGGGAATTGAAAGATATTTTAAGGGAACTGAGTAGACAATGAAAATAGTTAAGGTTGGAATGATCGGTTTTGGCACTATAGGTGCCGGTGTAGCTAAAATCCTCTCGGATAACAGCGAAATTATAAGGCAGAGACTGGGAGCCGGGGTGGAGCTGGTTAAAGTGGCGGATCTGGATATCACTACAGACCGAGGTGTGAAACTGGGACCCGATGTGTTGACGACTTCTGCCGACGAAGTGATCAATCACCCTGATATTGATATCGTGATTGAATTGATTGGTGGATACGAGCCAGCTAGAAAATTTCTTCTTCAATCCATTGCTCAAGGTAAGCATGTGGTGACTGCCAATAAAGCTCTGCTGGCTAAGCATGGTGATGAGATTTTTGCAGCAATTACAGAAAAAGGTTTGTCTATTGGATTTGAAGCTTCGATTGGAGGAGCCATTCCGATAATCAGATCGATTCGGGAGGCATTTGTTGCGAATCACATTCAGACTATAGAAGGTATCGTGAATGGGACCGCAAATTATATTCTCAGTAAAATGTCTGATGAGAACTGTGACTTCGAAACTGCTTTAAAAGAAGCACAGGAAAAAGGTTTCGCCGAAGCAGACCCAACTTTTGATATAGAAGGCATTGATTCAGCTCACAAGATAGCGGTGTTGACCCGTCTGGCTTATGGAACCCCTGTGCCGTTTGACGATATAACGGTTTCTGGTATTTCAGGCATTACCTCTGAAGATATTGAATGCGCACAGGAGTTTGGCTACCGGATCAAACTGCTTGCCATCTCCAAATACGATGGTCAGGCAATTGATATTCGTGTTCACCCTGCGATGATTCCTATTGCGCACCCGATGGCCAATGTTAATGGATCGTTAAACGCTATCCGCGTTTGTGATGATATGATGGAAGAAAATGTTTTGATTGGGCATGGAGCAGGTGCTCTGCCTACTGGTAGTGCCGTGGTCGGTGATGTTGTCGAAATTGCCCGAAACATCCTGTCGGGTGTGGGCGAAAGGTTACCTGCCGGATCTTTTCAGGATAAAGAGGTTAAACGTATTCCTCTTAAAGATATTAGTGAAATCGAGTCTGAATATTTTCTTCGCTTCAGTGTACTGGACAACCCGGGTGTGCTTTCAAAAATATCTGGAATATTGGGCAAACATTCTATCAGTATTGAGTCTATGATACAGAGAGGAAGAGGAGATTGTGGAGAAGGGGTGCCACTAGTGATGATGTGTCACAAATCCAGTGAAAAAAATATTCAGTCGGCTTTAAAAGAAATAGAGGAATTGGATATGGTGTGCGGAAAATCTAACCTGATTCGTGTGGAAAGATAATCATGGAATTTAAAGCCTGGTTTCAGTGTATTAATCCGGAATGCAAAAGTAAGTATGAACTGACTGACATCGTATATCGTTGCAGGGAGTGTGACGAACTTCTGGAAGTGCAACATGATATGGATTTGTTAAAACAACGTTCGCCTGAGAAATGGAAAACCTTGTTTGAAAGTCGTTACCGGCGAAACGAGTGGCCTTATGGCAGTTCTGTGTGGGGGAAAAGGGAATTGGTGTGCCCCAATGTGGAGAACGATAATATTGTCTCTACTTACGAGGGTGGCACGAACCTTTTCTGGGCTGAGCGTCTGGGCCACCAGATTGGCCTTGATGATCTATGGGTTAAACAATGTGGTATGGCGCATACGGGGTCCTTTAAGGATTTAGGGATGACCGTGTTGGTTTCCATGGTCAAACAAATGATCGCGTCTGGGAAAAATATCAAGGCGGTGGCTTGTGCTTCCACGGGAGACACCTCTGCCGCATTGGCCGCTTATTGTGCGTTGGCTGGCATTCCTGCCATAGTATTTTTGCCTAAAGATAAGGTCTCGTTGGCGCAATTGATTCAGCCGATCACACATGGCGTGCTCACCTTGTCTCTAGATACCGATTTTGACGGATGCATGAAACTGGTTCAGGAAGTTTGTAAGAAAGACGATATCTATCTGGCAAATTCAATGAACTCTCTGAGAATTGAAGGTCAAAAAACTATCAGCTTTGAGATTGTCCAGCAGTTCAACTGGAAGGTACCCGATTTTGTAATTGTTCCCGGTGGCAACTTGGGCAATGTCAGCGCGATCGGTAAAGGATTCCAGATGTTCTATGACCTGGGATTGATTGATAGACTTCCTCGTCTGGTTTGTGCTCAAGCGAAACAGGCCGACCCTCTCTATCGCAGTTACAAAAATGGATTTAAAACCTTCGAATCTATTCAGGCCCAGACGACCCTGGCAAGCGCAATTCAAATTGGAGATCCGGTCAGTTATAAAAAAGCCATTCGTGCCCTCCAGAATTTTGATGGAATTGTAGAAGAGGCATCTGAAAGTGAGTTGGCCAACGCGGCGGGCAGAGCCAATAAAACGGGATTGCTCTGTTGCCCACATACCGGAGTGGCTTTGGCAGTTTTGGAAAAACTAGTTAAGAGTGGGGAGATCAAGAAAAAGGATCGAGTGGTGGTGATCTCCACAGCTAATGGGTTGAAGTTCACTGACTTTCTTTTCAAATATCATACGGATCAAATAGAGGGGGTCGAATCAGAGCATGCGTTCTCCCCAATTGAATTACCTGCCGATTATGAGAAGGTAAAAAAAGCAATTTTAGATAAAATAGAAGTATGACCAGCCTTATACAGATTTCGCTCATGATGGTTATCATGATGCACTCACCTTTTATCGCTGATGCCGGCGTGTCGCAGATTTTGGTTCCTGAAGGGGAATACAGTCTTGGGAGTCTTTATTGTGAAGAAGAACAGGGTAATGCTGACTGGTGCAATGATGAGGTTCCTAGTAAGGTTAATCTAGTTGCTTTCTGGATTGATAAATATGAGGTCAGCAACGCTGATTACCGGGAGTGTTTCATTGCCGGCGTTTGCGAGCCGTCAGTTTTGCATGAAGACCGCCCGCAGGAATTTAATAAACCTCGCCAACCAGTTGTGTTTGTGAACTGGGAGGATGCCAGAACCTATTGCTCATGGCGTGGAGGCAAACTTCCTACCGAGATGCAATGGGAGGTAGCGGCCGAAGGAGAGAAACTGGGTGGTGCCCACTTTGGTCAGCCTTATGGTAACGGTGCCCCGGAAATAATTGGAAAGTTTGAGGCTAATTCCCACGGCCTCTACGATATGATGGGTAATGTTTATGAATGGACTTTGAATGAGTATGGTCCTTCTGGTAAAAACAAGGTGGTACGGGGTGGCGCATGGAATTCTGCCAGCCATTTTTTAAGAACCTCTGATCGGGTTGGGAAAGATCCCGAATTGAGATATAGCGATGTTGGATTTCGCTGTGTGAAAATCCAACAGTAGAAAGGATTTAAGTTATGTCAGATGCTAAAAACGTTGTTATCGTCGGTTCTGGGCCCGCTGGGCATACCGCTGCAATTTATTCAGCCAGGGCTAATCTTAGCCCTTTTATGTTTGAAGGTTATGTTATGGGGGGCTCAGCAGGAGGGCAACTGACCACCACAACGGAAGTTGAAAACTACCCTGGGTTTCCTGAGGGAGTTGAGGGGCCGGAGTTGATGCAGTTGTTCCGCAAACAGTCTGAGCGATTCGGCACTGAAATGGTTCAGGAAGATGTGATCTCCGCCGATTTCAGTCAGCGTCCATTTGTATTGAAATCTGAAAATCGTGAAGTGAAAGCGCATTCCGTGATCATTTCCACCGGCGCGACAGCTAAGAGGATGGGTGTCCCCAATGAAGAAAAAATGTGGAACAATGGTATGTCAGCTTGTGCTGTATGTGACGGAGCTCTTCCCATGTTCCGCAATCAACCTCTGATGGTCATAGGGGGAGGGGACACGGCTGTGGAAGAAGCCACCTATCTGGCCAAGTTCGGTTCTGTGGTTTATCTGGTGCACCGTCGTGATCAACTCAGAGCTTCCAAAATTATGCAGGAGCGAGCTCTCAAACATCCCAAGCTGGAAATCCTCTGGGATACGGTTCTCGAAGACGCGATAGGCGAAGACTATTTGACCGGAGCGCGTCTGAAAAATGTCAAAACACAGGAAGTGCGAGAGATTGATGTTACGGGTCTTTTCTACGCTATCGGCCACACTCCAAATACGTCCATCTTCAACGGTCAATTAGATCTGGACGACGCGGGTTATATCAAGTTGAAACTGGGGACTCAGGAAACCAATATTGAAGGAGTCTTTGCCGCTGGGGATGTGCATGACCATAAATACCGCCAAGCTATCACAGCCGCAGGCACTGGTTGCGCTGCATCTCTGGAAGCAGAACGCTGGCTCGCTGAAAAAGGGCTAACTGAGTAGGGTCTTGGATACTGAGCGAATTTGTAAAATCCTTGAAAAGGTTATCGAGCATCAGGACTACTCGTTAAGGATTGATAAGTCTGAGGGCAATCCTCTGATTGAGTTGATCAACACCGTGCTGGAAGAAACAGAGAAGCGCGGTGAAAAAATTGAACTGCATAAAAAATCTCTTAAAGATCAGGTCGCTGTTCGCACGGTTGACCTGGAAAAAACCAACCAACAGTTGGCTCTCGCTAAACGAGAAGCCGAAACTTCCAGTCTTAGTAAATCTGTCTTTCTAGCAAATCTCAGCCATGAACTGAGAACTCCCCTAAATCACATTATTGGTTACAGTGAGATGGTTCAAGAGGAGTTGGAGGATGAAGGCCTTGTTGATCTTGGTGCTGATTTAGAAAAAATACGTGAGGCCAGCAATCGGCTGATGAAATGGGTCGAAGAAATTATAGACTTGTCCAAAATCGAGTCTGGTCATTCCGAGCTAGATCATGGGTTGTTTCCCGTTGCTGACTTGGTGAATGAAGTCATCGAGAAAGTCAGGCCGGAAGCTGAAAAGTCTGGAAATTCATTATCTGTCACCCTCCCTGATACGCTGGGTGACTTGAAAGGAGATCGGGAGAGGGTGGAACGGGTTTTGTTCAACCTTTTAGAGAACGCGGTATCTGAAAACGGAAAGATTTCGCTTGAAGCGAGACGGGAAACGGTTGGGGAAATGGATTGGCTGAATTTTGTGGTGCAAGATACGGGTGAAGGTATTGATCCGAAAATTCTGGAGAACCTGTTTAAAGGTTATACTGAGGCCGTTGAAACTCTTTCAAGCGGTTTTGGTGCTGATGCCTTATTGCTGGCCATCACCCACCGACTGGTTTTGGTGATGGGCGGACATTTGAACGGCGAAAGCGAATTGGGGGTAGGCTCGACCTTTAGCCTGCGCCTTCCAGCCGATATGGAGTCTCATTTAGAGAAACCCCATGTGGTAAAAGCCACAAATCTCTTTATCCGTGACATTCTGAACCTGAAGTGATGTTGTCAAAATTTACTTTTGAATTGTGTCTAGGTTAAAAAGGCCTTAATTTTTTCCACTTATAAAAATTAAAAAGACGGGTTGGAAGTTTTGCTGGTTTGTCTATTGAAAGCACCAACTCTTTATCCAAGATATTCTGAACTTATAAACACTGAGCGAATTCGAATAATCCTGTTATCTAAGGAAGTGGATTAGACCAGCAGTTGGAAGGGTCGATCTGCCGAAATATTCCTCCGTGATTTTCATCGTCGGTGGCGATACTTAGTTCGATATCTCTACTCCATGAAGAACCTAGAGCTTCGATTTTAATTCCTTCGACATGACATGACTTTTGAGGCATCAAGTCAACGGGAGGAGTGTTATCAGGGTTCACAGTTCCCAATTGATATATTGTAGAAAAAAATGGACCTGAATTCCCAGGGTCATATGCCGATGAAACCCAAATTGTATTATTTTTATCAATATAGAGATCAGAGATATTCCTGAAATCTTTATATTGCTTTTTCTTTACCGGTGGGTGTGGGGCAGAAAACTCCTGTGTTTTAAAAGGTTCTTGTCTGATTTCATTTTCAACACCCAATTTAACAACAGCCCAAAGTATCTTTCCTTTTCCCAATTCCTTTTTTTCTCCCTCACCTCGTTCTCCCAATAAAATATAATATTCTTGCCCTGCTTTTTCGATACATGCTAATCCCTCAAAATTGTCATTAGCATCTTTTAGAAACTCGTAGGAAGAAATATAAGTTGCACCCCAGAGACCATCAACATTCTGCTGGAGCGAAATATGGAAAACTCTGCTTTTATCTTTGTCTGCACCACTCTCAGCGATTAGATACTCCAGGTTTTTATTGGGAATTTTGCAAGCCGACTCAAGATCACTAGGGGCTGTAATTGGTCCCCATTGGGAGATGTTTATTGTTTCGTAGCTAGTGGGAGAATGTTTGTCAAGGGTCAACACACCTAGACGTGACCCAACTTGACTTGATTTGTAATCATGCACAACCAGAAACTGATTTTTGTCTAATTTGGCAATTCCGCTGATTCCTTTTACGGCAATTTTCTCAGCGCAGAAGCCTGCATTAGTGCCTAGAAGAAATATGACTAATATTAAAGCGTAAAATATTTTCTCGTTAATGTGATTCATTTTATCATCTGGTTCAATTATAGAGAGTGAGTTAATCCTTTTGCCCTGAGTCTTTTATTATACCCGTCATACAGAACTGTCAGGTTTATTATGTGGTGTTTACTTTGAATTTTATTAGGAAAATCAAAACAAGCTAAACTAGAATGAGATGGCTGTATGTAAGAAAAACGTTGGGTAAACGATTTGCAGGACTTTATGATAAAGGACTTTTATCAGTTGGATGGAGAAACTTATATAGAGAAACGGCATATGGGGATGACGAGCCCCTATATTAGTGACTTTTTGACCCTAAAGGACCTGGCTAGTCAATTGGCGAACAAACAAGAATGTTGATAGCTTGATGAACTCCTGCTATCTACCCTCCCAACGTGCAGACAGTTTTATTTTGCCTGAAAGTCTGGTATAAGTTTGTGTCTGTCTGGCTTGTTAATGATGATTTATCAATAAGCCCATGTTCCTCTTCTTTCTAGCCGGTGTTGAACCGTTTTTCTTCGGATAAATACTTAAGTTTGACTCTGATTCCTGAAATTTGTTCCAGTGCCGTTTTTGTAGTTCTTGAGCAGAGATAGTCTGTTTGAGGTTTCCGTAACCATCTAGAATTCTTGTTTTGTAAAATATATGACAACTCCCGTTTAACAAAGTAAATAGTTATATTTGCGAATCTCATATTTATATTAACAGGTGTTGTTGCCTTGTGGATGTTTTGATTTTTTAATTAAAATATCTATTGTTTGTGATGGTTTATATAACTTATTGTGATATATTTTGTTAAGTGTTAGCTTGCCTTAAGCACGGTGGGTGGAATAGTCTGATCCACTGTGAGGGTTATGCGTAGGTAGGAATTGTTAATCTGAAACTGACTTGAAGGAATCTAAAATGGTTACTAAAGACTTTTCGCAAGTGCGACAAACAATAATTTCGCTTTCTACCCGATTGTTCTTGGTGGGTCTGTTTCTACTATACTTTTCCAGTATTGCCTATTCAGATACCGCTAAAGAAATAGATGTAAGTGTTGATGTCACATTGGAGCGATTTAACAAGGAAGTACCCGGTGCCTCCAGCTTTATAAAGAAGGCCAAAGCGGTATTGGTTTTTCCTTCGGTTATTAAAGTGGGAATAGGTATTGGCGGAGAATATGGTGAAGGAGCTTTGCGAATTGGCGGTAAGACGGCTGATTATTACAGCACTATGGCGGCTTCGATAGGATTTCAACTGGGTGCACAGGCAAAATCAATCGTTTTGGTGTTTCTTACCGGAAATGCTTTGAAGCAGTTTAGAAACAGCGATGGCTGGAAGGCTGGAGTGGATGGATCTGTGGCGTTGATCTCTCTGGGTATGGGAGATTCTCTGGATACCACCAATGTTAAGGACCCTATCGTAGCATTTGTATTTGGGCAGAAAGGTCTGATGTATAATTTGACTCTGGAAGGGTCCAAGTTCAGCAAACTAAATAGATAAAATAGGAATTAATACACTCAGAATGTCAAACCTTTCCCTTGATTGTAAAAATCTTAAATCCTTCGTTTCCGACCAGGAGGTCAATGACCTCCAGCCACAGGTTAACTTGTGCCATGACGGGTTGAAGAGGGGTACTGGTAAGGGTTCGGACTATTTGGGCTGGTCAAGCCTTCCTTCGGAGTTTTCTGATTCTGTTGCGGCTGATATCACATCCACAGCAGATTCCATTCGTAGCATATGTGATGCTTTCATTGTTGTGGGTATCGGCGGGTCTTATCTGGGGTCCCGGGCAGGGATTTCCTACCTGAGCTCCTCTTTCTCCAATCAGTTTGGCAGGCAGGGTGGGCCGGAAATATACTTTGCCGGGCAGAATATCAGTTCAGATTACCATGCAGATCTTTTTGACTTAATAGAAGGCCGGGATATCTGTCTCAACGTGATTTCCAAGTCAGGAACTACAACAGAGTCTGCTATAGCTTTTCGTCTTCTGAAGGAGATGATAGAGAAGAAATATGGCACTGATGGGGCTAGGGATCGTATTGTCGTCACCACAGACTCCAGTAGGGGAGCACTTAAAAGCCTTGCCGATGAATTGGGTTACCGAACTTTTGTGATTCCAGATGATGTAGGGGGTCGCTATTCGGTGCTGACTCCGGTAGGCCTTTTCCCCATGGCAGTGGCGGGGATAGATATAAGGGAATTGATGGAGGGCGCGAGTCAGGGTGAAACATTATACTCAAACCCCTCTATGGATCAAAATGATGCTTACTATTATGCTACTGTGCGTCACTTGCTTTATCAGAAGGGAAAAACCACTGAAATTCTAGCAACATTTCAGCCGGCTTTCCATTATCTGGCGGACTGGTGGAAACAATTGGCGGGTGAAAGTGAGGGCAAGGACCTGAAAGGGATTTTCCCATCATCTGTAGAGTTCACCTCTGACCTTCATTCCATGGGCCAATGGATTCAAGAGGGGAAACGCAATATTTTTGAGACTTTTTTGGTTCTTGAGTCTTCCCGGCGACAATTGAAAATACCTGCTTTTAAAAATGATGCAGACGGTTTAAACTACCTCGCTGGGGAAACGTTGGATACGGTGAATGAGAAAGCTTGGCTGGGAACGGCATGTGCCCACAAAGAAGGAAGTGTTCCTAACATGACTCTGAAAATTAAAGATCGTTCGCCATACTCTTTAGGGCAGATATTTTATTTTTTTGAGAGAGCAGTGGCAATGACTGGCTACTTGAACGGGGTAAACCCTTTTGATCAGCCGGGGGTTGAATTTTATAAGAAAAATATGTTCAAGCTTTTGGGGAAACCCGGCTTTTAGAAAGGAAGAATACATGGATACTGTGAGCCAAAAGCTGGAAGAGGTTATGCACGGGCTGGCTTTCGAAAAAATTGAAGGGGAATCGCCTCGGAGTGAATCTGACCCTTTACTAGCCAGACTTAAGGCTCTTGGCACTGAGGTGTGGATTGACACGGGTGAGTTAGAAAAAGCTCAGGCAATCTGGAAGGACGAACTCACGGCTTTGACCACCAATAATACCTTGGCAAACCAGGTTGTTCAAAGTGGGATCATGGACAAGGTTATTGAAGACACCATCCATAAAATCAAGCAGGAAGGGTTGGAATTATCTGAAGAGGAAATGATTCTTGAGGTGGGGTTTGTGATCAATTGTAAGATTGCCCTGCGTCTGGTCCAGGCTTTCAAGGTTAAGGTCAGTGTTGAATTGCACCCAGCCGTGTCTCGTAGCTTGGAACGTACTCTTCATTTTGGTCGCAGGTATTTCAAAGTTTGTCCGGAATACTTCACTGTTAAAGTGCCCCTGACCCCTGAAGGATATCTGGCGATTCGTACTTTAAGGCAGGAAGGGGTTCCTATAAACTTCACATTAGGGTTTTCAGTGCGGCAAAATTATCTGGCGGCACGTCTGGCCAGTCCTGATTTTGTGAATGTTTTTTTGGGCAGATTGAATCAAGTAGTCATGGACCATAAAGCTGGTACGGGAGAATTAGTCGGTGAAAAAGTGACATTGGCGACCCAACAGGCGTTACGCTCTGCGCGCGACAAGCATGAGGAAGTAAGTTCACGATTGATTGCTGCTAGTATTAGAAATGGCGAGCAGGTGGCTTTTCTAGCGGGATTGGACGTGTTGACCATTCCTCCTGCAGCAATGAAAGATTTTCAGGATTCGGGGAAATCTGCTGAACAGGTTGTGTCTCATATTGACGATGCGATTGATCCGGGGATTGATCCCCAACATTCCCTTGCCAAACGTTTTCCTGAGCTTTGGGAGTTGTCTGACGAGTTCGAAAACTTTGTGAATAGTTTGGTTTCCAATCCGCAACTGGATTCCATGCAGGGAGAAGAACTGGCTGAACTGGCCAGTGGAGTTAATCTGTTTCATCCTTTCAGCGAGGATAATTTAAAGAAAATCCAAGATCACGGGAAAATACCAGACCTGTTTGCATGGCCAGAATCCGTTGCGATTGACGACTTGATGACGCAGTCGGCGTTGCAGTCCTTTACAAAGGACCAGAACGCATTGGACGAGCGCATCCGCTCATTTCTCAAATGATACGATGATACTGGCAGGTGATATTGGGGGAACTAAGGTCAACCTGGCTCTCTTTGATGGCAAAACACGTGCAGTAGAAAAGCGATATGAAAGCCGCAATTTTTCTGGTATCGAGGAGATACTGGATGACTTTTTAAAGGATAACAACACAAAGCTAGAGAGAGCCTGTTTTGGTGTGGCGGGTCAGGTTATTGAGGGGAATTGCAGATTAACCAACCTTTCCTGGCAGATTGAGACAAAGCGATTAAGGAAAAAATTAGGGATGGATACGGTCTGGCTGATCAATGATTTGGCCGCGACGGCATATGCGATTCCTTTTTTGGGTTCTGAAGCTTTTGCTATCATTCAAACCGGAACACCTGTAAGTGAAGCAAGAATATCGGTGGTTTCAGCAGGCACAGGTTTGGGGCAGGCCTTTCTGGTTCCCGAGAAAAACGGAAAATATACCATTATGGATTCTGAGGGCGGGCATTGTGACTTTTCCCCTCGGAATGAGCTGGAAACGGAGCTTTTGTTTTTCCTGCAAAAAAAATATTCGAGGGTCAGTATAGAACGCGTATTATCTGGGCCAGGTTTATTGGATATTTATAAGTTTTACATAACGAAGCATGAAGAGCACGAGGCGGTTGACTTCCCCGCTACTATTGTTGAGAGAGCGATTGCAAAGAATTGCCCGGTTTGTGAGAAAACGGTGGAGCTATTTATTTCACTGTATGGGGCACTAGCAGGGAATTTAGCGTTGCAATATTTATCGAAGGGTGGGGTTTATCTTGGCGGAGGCATTGCTCCAAAGATAGTGCCCTTGTTACAAGAGGGAAGATTTATGGAGGCATTTCTTGCCAAAGGTAGGTTCGAAAAGTATCTCTCTGAAATCTCTGTGAAAGTGGTGATGGATGAATCTGCCCCGTTGTTGGGGGCTGCCCAATACGCCCTTGTTTTATGAATTGACCATTACTTGGATTCGGCATTATTACCGGATTCTCTAACCTGGAAAGAAAGCAGTCATGTCAACCGAACTTAAAAAAATTGTATTGGCCTACTCAGGCGGATTGGATACCTCAGTCATTATTAAGTGGCTTAAAGAAAAATATGATTGCGAAATCATAGCTTTTGCCGCCGATGTTGGACAGGGGCAGGAGTTAGAGCCGGTTAGGGAAAAGGCCTTGGCAACTGGAGCCAGTAAAGTTTATATCGAAGACCTGCGAGAAGAGTTTATCAGCGACTTTGTCTTTCCCATGCTTCGGGCCAATGCATTTTATGAGCATAATTATCTTTTAGGAACCTCCATTGCCCGTCCTTTGATTTCCAAAGAGCAGATAAGAATTGCCAGTTTGGAAGAGGCCGATGGGGTGTCACACGGTTCGACAGGTAAGGGTAATGATCAGGTCCGCTTTGAACTGGCATACCACACACTCAATCCCGAAATAAAGATTATAGCTCCGTGGCGTGAGTGGGACCTTACCTCCAGAACGGCCTTGATCGATTATGCGGTGAAGCACGGGATTCCCGTACCTGTTACCAAAGACAAGCCTTATAGTACGGATCGTAATTTATTTCATATCAGTTATGAGGGTGGGGTGTTAGAAGATCCCTGGTATGAACCTCATGATGACATGTTTTTATTGTCGGTAACTCCTGAGAAGGCCCCTGATAAGCCAACCATCTTGGAGATTTCCTACGAACAAGGAAATCCTGTTGCTATAAACGGGGAAAAGATGAGTCCTGCAACTTTGTTGGAGCGTCTCAATCAGTATGGGGGTGAAAATGGAATAGGCCGTATTGATATTGTCGAGAACCGCTTTGTAGGGATGAAGTCACGTGGGGTTTACGAGACTCCGGGTGGAACAATTTTGCACGAAGCTCATCGGGCGGTTGAATCTGTCACTCTGGACCGAGAGGTCGCTTTTCTTCGAGATTCTTTGATTCCCTCCTACGCCAAGATGGTTTACAACGGCTTCTGGTTTTCTCCTGAAAGGGAGATGCTCCAGAAAACCATAGATCATGCCCAAGCCAATGTTACTGGTGAAGCAAGGCTAAAACTGTATAAAGGTAATTGTATTGTCATTGGCCGTAAAGCTGAAAAATCGCTGTATAACCAGAATATAGCGAGCTTTGAGGAGAGCCATGGATACAGTCAAAACGATGCAGAAGGGTTCATAAAACTAAACGCTCTACGTTTAAAACTCTATGCAGAAACCTTTAATAAGTGAGTTGAGTTCTTCAGTTAGTTTACATTTCGCAAAAACTTCAAGAACCTTTATTGATTTGCGGGTAAGAATGGCGATAAAATCTTAATATGAGTTCCATTCTGGTTGCGGACGATGAAAAAAGCTTGCGGGACTTCCTGGTCATTATGCTTGAGGAGGAAGGTTATCAGGTTGTCACCGCCTCTAGTGTCGAAAAGGCAACTAAGCTGATTCGTGAAAATGAATTTGATCTGATCCTGACCGATATACGTATGGGGCGCTCTAGTGGAATAGATGTTTTAGATGCGGCCCGAAATACCCTTCCCGATACTCCCGTTGTGATGATGACAGCTTATGCTTCTGCAGAAACAGCTGTTACTGCCATGAAAAAGGGTGCCTATGATTATATTTCCAAGCCATTCAAAATTGAAGATATTCAACTTATCGTTAAGAATGCTTTAGAAAAGCGCAGGCTCGCTGCTGAAAACCGATTGTTAAAAACTGCTTTGAATGACCGTTTTCAGTTTTCAAATATCATAGGTAAATCCGAGCCAATACAGAAAATTTTTGCCTTGGTGAAAAAAGTTGCTCAAAGTAAGGCAACCGTTTTGATTACAGGTGAAAGTGGAACAGGTAAAGAGCTTATCGCGAAAGCCATTCACTTTAATGGGAATAGAAAAAATTACCCATTTGTTTCTATTAATTGTGGCGCGATGCCTGAAAATCTTCTTGAAAGTGAATTGTTTGGATATGAAAAAGGAGCTTTTACTAGTGCCGATTCAATGAAGTTAGGCTTGATGGAGTCTGCCAGTAAAGGCTCTTTCTTTTTTGATGAAGTAGGTGATGCTCCGTTATCTACGCAGGTTAAATTATTGCGAGTTTTGCAAGAGAATGAAATTATGAGGCTTGGGGGAACTCAGCCTATATCCATCGACTTGAGAATCATAGCTGCGACAAATAGTAACCTTTCAGGTTTGGTGGAAAACAAATCTTTCCGTGAAGATTTGTTTTACCGGTTGAATGTCATTCCAATTCATCTTCCTCCTTTAAGAGAACGTAAGGAAGATATTCCTGATCTGGTGGAGTTTTTTATTAGTAAATATAATGCCAGGCACAATAAGACCCATATCCAAGGTATAGACTCAGATGCATTGAAAGTTTTTGAGCGGTACCCCTGGCCGGGTAACGTGAGAGAACTGGAAAATGTTATTGAAAGGGCCGTCGTTTTAGAGACAGGAGAGAAGATTAGCAAAACCAGCTTGCCGGATGAACTTCTAGATGACTTGTCTCTTGGGAAAGTTCAAACTCCTGAACTTGATCAAAGTAATATTGATCTGGAAAAAACCCTGGATCATATTGAAAAGGAAATGATATCTAACGCATTGATGCGTTCTGATGGCATCATTAATAAAGCGGCGGAAACATTGAATCTCAGTTTTCGTTCTATGAGATACCGAATTGAGAAGCATAAATTAAAAGGTAAGTCGAAAGATGAAGATTAACTGGGATTCGGAAATAGGTTTATGAAAATAGTAGTGATTAACTTGATTTTGCTTGCTCAGCTTATTATTTGTGGGCTGACTTTTGCTGAACCTGAAGAAGAGTTTTTAGCGAATGGCAACATAGAGCAGGCCAAACCTGTTTTGCCAGAGGATTCTTTTTTGCAGGCCGAATACTTGTTTCATTCGGGAGGTTTTCTTGCTGCAAAGCCGCTTTACCATGACTACTTGTCCCGCAATCCATCGGGGAAAAGAAGTCATCAGGCTTTGTTTCGTCTCGGTTCTATAGATCAATCTCTCCATTCTTATTCCACCGCAGCTCGTTTCTATCAAATTCTTTTGCAAAGTTTTCCGCGTTCTTTGTTGGCGAATTCTGCAAGATTTAACATGGCCGTCTGCCATTATGAATTGGCAGATTATAGTAGTGCTGAATCCATGTTTAAAATGGTTTTACGAATCTCTCCCGATAAAAAGATTAAATGGAAAATAATGGTTTACTTGGCCAAGGTTGATGGCGGTCGAATGAATTATGAAAAAGCTTTTGCTAAGTTGAAGCAAGTGCATGACCAGGTTGAAAATAAAGGAATCAGCAAGCAGGCGGTTTTAGTTGCTGAGAACCTGATCAATGAAAACCTTGAGGATAGCCAGGTATCTACCTTGATCAATAAGTTGGGCAATGGTTTTCCCGTAGACCTTTTATTGTTGAAGAAGATATCATCCTTCAGAGCGTCAGGAGATATTTCCAACTACACGGCAAGTTTGGAAAAATTTATTAGAGCTTTTCCCCGTCATCCACGCAGGTCTGAAGTGGAAAGCAGGTTGGACCAAATTAAGGCAGATACCGAGGCTAAGATTAAAATTGGTGTAGTTCTTCCTTTGACCGGAAAGCTTGCAATGACAGGCCAAAAGGTGCTGCAAGGAATTCAGCTTGCGGTGAACCAACTGCCTTTTCAAGCTCGAGAAAAACTGGCGTTGGAAGTGAGGGATTCAGGTCATCAATTACCGATGGATAAAATCATAGAAGACTTATCTGGACTGCCTAATGTTGTTGGTATCATTGGTCCCTTGCTCAGTGATGAGGTTGTGATCGCGGGTGAGGTTGCCAGAAATTATCAAATCCCGATATTTTCACCTACAGCTTCAACCTATGGGCTAGTGGATCAGAATCCTTTTATGTTTCGTAATGCATTGACCCGGGAGATTCAGGCTAAATTTTTAGCAGAGTATGCTGTTAATACCCTCCAGTTGAAAAGATTTGCAGTGCTTCATCCTTTTGAACCTTTCGGGTTGGAGCTGAAAGACACGTTTATTAAAGAAGTGGAGTCTTTTGGCGGCGAGGTGGTGGCCGTTGCTGGATATGATCGAACTCAAAATGATTTCAAAAAACAAATTTTGGAGTTAGGTGGTGTTGAAGATGATGAACTTGATAAGATTGCTCGCGAACTAGTGTTGAGTGAAGGTGTGACGCCAGATTTTAGTAGTACTTCTACTTTATCTCGTCCACTGATTGATATGGGGCATTGGTCAGGGGAGGATGTTGAAAAATTAAAAGTGTCGTTGGAGTTGAGTTATGATGCGATTTTTATTCCCGGTGTCTATGATAAAGTTGGTTTGATCATTCCACAACTGGCTTTTTATAATGTCAATACTGTTACCTTGCTTGGCACCAATGGGTGGAACTCTCCCGAATTGGTCAAGATGGGTGGGAAGTATTTAACGAATGTTTATTTTGTGGATGGCTACTATCCAGACTCTCATAGGGGAGAGGTCCAGAAGTTTGTTCAAGATTTTAAAACCAATTTTGGTGATGAACCTTCCTATTTATCGGCACAGGCTTTTGATGCGGCTAATATAGTGATTGATATTATTCTAGCTGGTGCGGGTAACCGGACGAAAATGAAAGAAAGCTTGAAGACTGTTAAAAACTTTCCCGGTGTTACAGGAAAAACAACCTTGCTTCCTTCTGGCGACTCTGAAAAAAATATTTATGTGTTGACAGTAAAAAGAAAAAAAATTGTTCAGCAAAATTAGTGAGAAAGGTCTTTGTTGACTCAGAAGGTGTCTTCCAGTTCATCTCCGATAAAAGGCTCTTCATTGTCAGGGAGATGATCTTGCAAGAAAACTTCAAACTTGGAACCGGGTTCTTTGAATAAAGCTGGCTCACCTGTTTCGGGTTGGATTCTTAGGTGCTGTATATCTCTTGGCGCTTCAAAGTTGGTTACGGGCTTGTTAGCAAGAGCTTCTTTCATGAATTTTAACCAGATGGGTATCGCGGCACGAGACCCCGTTTCATTTCTTCCTAAGGACTCATCTTTGTCCTTACCCACCCAAACTCCGGTCACCAACTCGGGTGTGTAACCCATGAACCACGCATCTACGTAATTATTGGTGGTGCCTGTTTTCCCCGCTACTGGGCGATTAAGTTCTTTAACTTTTTTTCCGGTCCCGTGTTCTACAACACTTTGCAACATGCTTGTGATGGTATACGCAGTACCTGGAGAAATCGGTCGAGTGATCTCCGGGGAGGAGGAGTATAGAACTTCTCCTTTTCGGTTTTGAATATGCCTGATGGAACTGGGCTTGATCAAGGTTCCATTATTGGCAAATGCTGAGTAGGCAGATGTAAGTTCATATAAAGTTAGGCCTGATGACCCAAGTGAAATGGATAAATTTTGTTCCATATTGCTGGTGATACCTAAACTCTTTGCCAGCCTGATAGTTCCCTTGATGCCAATATTTTGCATGAGCTTGACAGTCACAACATTGCGAGAGTGGGTGAGGGCGGTTCTCAATGATGTGGGACCATAAAATTTTTCCTCAAAGTTTACGGGTTTCCATCTGTCAAAAGCATCTTCCTTTTCTTTGAAAATTATTGGGGAATCTATGATGATACTTGATGGAGAAAACCCTTCTTTGATAGCAGCTGCACAAATTAGACTTCTGAATGCTGAGCCAGGTTGCCGAATGGCTTGCACAGCCCTGTTAAACTGGCTTTTAGAGAAGTCATAGCCTCCGACCATGGCT
>JAJDBH010000119.1 GCA_029261455.1 Nitrospinaceae bacterium | reverse complement strand
TGCGCAGATAGGGTCGATTTCGGTAACGATCACTCTGGCTCCCAAAGCTTTCATGGCATCGGCGCAACCTTTGCCGACATCTCCATATCCGGCAACAACGACTACTTTTCCGGCTATCATAATATCGGTAGCGCGTTTAATGCCATCAGCAAGGGATTCCCGGCAACCATAGAGGTTGTCAAATTTTGATTTGGTAACGGAGTCGTTGACGTTCATGGCCGGGAGCTTTAGCGTTCCCTTTTCGATCATCTTATAAAGATTGTGCACGCCTGTAGTGGTTTCTTCTGTGACACCTTTAATGTTAGCCAGCAACTCAGGGTGTTTTTCGTGAACATAAGCGGTGAGATCGCCACCATCGTCGAGGATCATATTGGGGCCACCTTCAAACAGTAAAGTTTGAGCAGTACACCACCAATATTCATCTTCGGTTTCTTCCTTCCACGCGAAGGTGGGAATGCCAGCCTTAGCCATGGCGGCGGCGGCATGATCTTGCGTTGAGAATATATTACAGGATGCCCAGCGAACTTCGGCACCCAGTTCGACCAGAGTTTCCATGAGCACTGCGGTCTGAATGGTCATGTGCAGGGAGCCAGCAATCCGTGCTCCTTTTAAAGGTTGGGTCGTCCCATATTTTTTGCGCAGAGCCATGAGCCCAGGCATTTCGTTTTCGGCAAGGATGATTTCTTTGCGTCCCCAATCTGCAAGTGACAGATCTTTAACTTTGAAGTCTTCAGAGATGGTGCTTGTTGACATGTGCTACTCCTTCAAAAGGTTTTGGATAATATATATTTTGGCCCTTAACGAAAATGATGCGTGGAAAAGGCCGAGATTTGATACGATGTTTTGAGTGGCTGAGATGGAATCTAGGAAGTACTCAAATTATTTCCATCTTATAACATACGACGAACTTCTCTCTAGTGTAACAGATTATATGCAGACGTCAATCTATCCTTGATATTGAAACTTGGCTGATTTATTTACAGCTAGACCTTCGTTTTCTATTTTATGACTATTTCTGCGGTTAAAATTTATCCTTTTGATTTTGGTGAACGAGATTCTTCTATGCGGGCTTATGCCGATGTCACCTTTAATGATGTGATTCTGATAAAAGGTTTTCGTGTATTAGCTTCAAAAACGGGCGGATTATTTGTCGGATTCCCCTCGCAAAAAGGTAAGGATGGACAATTTCGTGAGACAGTAGAGTTCAAATCGGAAGAGTTAAAGACTGAACTCCGTTCGGCAATTCTTGCAGCCTACAAAACTTATTCTTAGTTTTCTGATATTTTCACGGTTTTATAAAGGAAGTTTTTAAAGCTGAGAAACTTCTTCCTTTCGTCAGACTCTAAATGCGAACGGGTTTTACAGGCGCGTAGTTTAACGGCCAGGCCTGGAAGATTGGTTTGATAACGGCTTTTTGCCGCCATTATCAATGCCCTAACCGTGTCCCGGGTTAAATGGTTAGCCTTAAAAGGCTGATGAATGTCTGTCCAGAAATCGGCTTCTCCTGCCTCAAATTGGCTCAACAGAGTATCGATAAAACTCCGATCCGGAGTGCTTTCTTCTGATGTGATTCCTGAAAAAGAAGGTCGGCATGCTGACATGATTTCACTTTTGCTGATCACAATCCCTTTTCGAAAAAGCATGGCCCTGAGTAAAATGTTTTTCAACTCCCGGACGTTTCCTCGATACGGATGCTGTTTAAGGTATTCAACCGCCGCCGGTTCCAGTTGTGGTGGGGTAGGGTCGTTGCCTTCTTTTTTATAGGAGTTGAACAGAATACCTAGAAAGTGCGTGGCGAGGTCTTCAATGTCTTCTTCTCTTTCATTCAGGCGCGGTATCTGAAAACTCAATGCACTGAGTCGGTGGTAAAGGTCTTCGCGGAAGCGTCCTTCCTCAATTTCCTTGAGCAGGTCTTTATTGGTTGCAGCGATCAAAAATATTTTAGAAATACGTGGCTGGTTTTCGCCCAGTCTCATAAATACCCCGGTATCGAGAAAGCGTAATAACTGTACTTGTGTTTTGGGGTCGGCATCGCCGATTTCATCAAGAAAAACCACTCCACCATTTGCTTCTTCCAGAATACCCTGACGGTTGAACTCCGCTCCAGTGTACGCACCTTTCTTGTGGCCAAACAATTCGCTATAAGTCAACTCGCCGCTGTAGGCTGCAATATTGGTTTTTCTTAAAGGAAGTTTGAAATGTGCTCCCTTTTCCTTTTGGAACATATCATTGAGGTGGGAATAGATATTGTTGAAAAAGAATTCCTTGCCGGAGCCTGTCTGTCCCTGGATGAGCAGGCTGGGTAAACCCGTCATGACCTCGCGTTGCTGGTTGCCCTCCCAGTTCAGCATGCGGTTGCAAATGGACTCTACAACAGTCTGAATCTGATCAACCAGTGAACTGACATTCTGGCTTTTTCCGATGACGTTACCGAAGTGATAGGAAGAAACTTTGGGGTCACGGTACTCAATATCTTTGCGAAGTTGAAGAAGTTCTCGTTTCAGCGTTTCAATTTGCTGGAGGTTGTTGACCTTCTGACTGATCAAACTGGCGATGATCTGGAGGATTCTCTGATGCTCTTGAGTGAAGAAACTTTTTTGAAAGCTGTCCTGGTTGATCACTCCAATAACATGACTGCCATGAATGATGGGGACAGCTAATTCAGACTGAATCTGCCCAAATAAGTTCTTATAAAAACCTCTAGTCTGATTGGAGTCTTCCACATTAGAAATTAATACAGGTCTGGCAATATGCGCTACATAACCATTGAGTGATTTTTGCTCAGCAGGAAGCTCTTCACCGCCAACAGGCATGAGAGGAATTTTGCTTTTCATCCAACCGCGTGATTTGGCCCCTACGAGGTTACCCTCTTCATCTTCGATAATAAGCCAGGGTTTACCATCAAGAATTTTATGGATCGAAATGGTGCCTGAATCAGCACCGATCAATTCAGAAGTCTTTGCCAGAATCTTGTCGAGAAAAGATGTCAGGTTGTCATCAGCCTCTGAAAGCAGTTCTTCGATTTCACTGAGTACTTCTATCTCAACATGCTCCGGGTTTTCCTCAAGAATTAGTTTTTCCACCATAGCCGCGTGGTTTTCCAGTAACGGTTTTTCAAAGCTGGTGAATTTGTGCAAGGTGTTGGTGTAATAATTCACCACGCAAACCAATTGCTCGGTTTTTGGATTGAACTTTGGCACTTGATAAAGAGAGACGAGATCAATTTTTCGAGCCACCGCTTTGCGGCTGAAACTTTCCTCCATGACATCTTCTATATAGACTGCGTTCAGTTCAGGGTCTTTGGCGATGAGGCCTTTGCGCTTGTCATGAAGAACAATGCGGTTGATCAGGTTTTCTTTATGGATATTAATATGGTCGCGGTTGTTATATACGAGTGCATCTTCTTTGTTTTTTGAGAAAGCGGCAAGAATTTCGACCCGGTTACTCAGTTCGCGGGATTTAGGGTTCTGAATGGAAGAGGGCACCCACACTGAAGCCAGAGCCAGTTTGTCTATCAATTGAACGGCAGACCGCATCATCATCCACGCCGCTTCCTTTTTACGTGCCAAATCAAGATGGCGCGAGAAAGATAGTTTTTGGTGAAACCGCTTGGCGCGGTCAATGGTGCCGCTGGCATCGCCGAGAAAATCGTTGATCGCCTTTTTTTGCTCTCCATCAAGAAACTCCCCGGCTTTCCCCCAGTCCAGACTGATGGTGCCGATAGGCCGAAACTGATAAGTGATCGGGAACACGGCAGTCGCTTTAATTCCGGCTAACTTCTCAAATGGATTCTGCAACTTGGCAAATTTATCCGGCCAGTCCCATGAAAAGACCACTTCATTATTGAGAAAAGCCTGCGAAATGATGGATGCCTCAGGGGAGACAAATTTGGTGATGTGCTGTGCATTGGGCTTGTTTTGGTCGGTGACATATTGGCAAACCAGCATGCCCTCATACAGATCCTCAAGATAGATCCGCACCATTTTGCAGTCATAAAGCTTCTTCAATCGTGTAGCAATATGGTGAAGAATCTCCGGCAAACTTTCCTTGCCGTACCGGGAAATCAAACTTAAGGAAGAACTCGGGGACATTACATTCAGAGGATTGAGTAATAAAAACACACAGTGAGCCAATAAGTATAGAATATTTATAGAGCTAAAGAAACCCAATTAGCCGCAGATGGACACCGATGAAAGAGAAATGAATGGATGACGCCCCCTTCTACGAAGGGGGCTGGGGGGATTTGGGGTTGATTCAGACCGTATTAGCGAGTAGCCAACGGCGATGCGAAAGGTTAAAGCCAGAACCTGGATCACTACGCCGCTTTGGGCTTCGTGAAGACGTGCGGGGGAAATTGGTTTTTGTTGGCGCCCTCTTTTTAAAGAGGGTTGGGTCAGGGGTGTAAATTTATTAAATTGGTTCGGTGTGATCCACCAGAAATGTGTTGGCCGAGTCATTTATCACGAAGTGGAATATATGCTAAGTTATGGGGATATTTAATTCGCCTGCATGAAAACTGATCTCCTCTATTATAAGAAATTTTTAATAGATGCGGAGTGGGGTTAAAATTATTTGAACAGACGCTTATCGACCCAAAGCGGAAGTAGAATTGTCTATTTAAATTAAGGGAGCGGAAAGATGGAAGATGTGAAGTCCAAGGAAGAGTCAAAAACACCCTTACTCCCAAAAGGTTTAATACCTCAAATAATTAAACTATTCGTGATTAGTGTTGCAGCCATGTGGTCATGCTACATGTTCTATTATAATGTTTTTCCACGTTTCGCTCCCAACTTTGCTACAGAGTTGACACTTGATTCGGATTGGCTCCCCGAATTCGAGACTTGCATTTTTTCGATCGAAGTTGAGGTTACAAACAAGAGTATTAGAGACAAACAGATAGATCGAGTCGAATTCCACGGGGCATGGAAAGAGTGGCCCGAAAAACAGAATGCCGAGTTTGAGTTGGTCGATTTCAGGCTAGAGGATAAGGTTAAGGATACAGGTATGGGCAAGGATATGTGCAATGATGAAAGAAAGGGTAACCTTAATTCACTTCGCCAGCCTAGGGCAACTGATAGAAAAGAGTACAAATCTCCTCTAATAGGCGAGTATGCTCCTGAACAATCATCATATGATGGTTTTCAGATCACCTCGGCCATAAAATCGGATAAATTATTGTACATTGAACTTGTTCTTTGTGATGAAGATAATATTGAGCGTGGTTACTGGTACGAATGGGTGGAAATGTGTCAAAGAAAGGCCGAATAGAATAATATGCTGGTCGCATCCTTATGTTGCAGAATTGACGTCTTTCCAGAAAACAGGATTTCGCAAATGAGGTGACGGGTTACAGTTATGTAGAGGGGCAGTTCGTTTGCAACATTAAGTAGGGGCGGGATATGGCGGGATTATGCGGGATATAGTGGGATAGAATAAGGGGTTAGGGGCACTCGGAGCATTTTTTTTCGCGTTTTGTGCAATGCCATTAGATTGCGAAAAACTGTGGATAACGGGCATTTGAGGGCGTTTTAAATGGGGTTTAAAGTGGCATTAAATGCCGTTTAAACCCTTTTTTATTGCGCTTGATTCTGGAATTAGGCCGACAGGACAAAGCCAAAACACCCTGTCCTGATTTTTGACGCAATAATTTATGGGTGGTAGACATGGTGACATCATGGTGACATTGTGAAAAAACGTGTCACTACCCTTTAAAATTAATGGTTTAGGGGATTTGTGTTGGTGTTAAGTGGTGACCTCGTATGAGGACAAGATATGCAGGACGGTCTGAATCAGGCCTCTATAAAACGAAGGGGGAAATCAAGACACAGATTAGAAGAAAAACGCAGGTGCCAATTAAATAAGTAAACCAATTATTGCCCTCCCTGGCTTTGCCGCTTTACTATCTCTATCTCCGGTTCTCCAGCTTTCTTACGAAGCCGTTTATTTTCTCCCCGAAGAACAGAGTTTTCTTCATGTAGGTTTAGGCAGCGTTCTTTCCAATAGTCCACACTATCCTCCGTCTCCCCGTTGAATAAAGTTTTGGAATCCGAAGTATCACATGGCTTTTCCGATGTTGCGTCAAGGCGCATTGGGCCTACCCCTGCAAAAACCCAATCAACGTTAATTGAATTTTTCAGGCAATAGACTTCGATCTCTTTTTTTGGAAGAGTCCCCCTCTTTTTTCTTTCACTAAAAGCAGCCCCAGAAAAGCCAATCAACTCAGCTATCTCCCGATCAAACTTGACGGAAGCCGCCTTTTTAAGCCTCTGAATAGAAGAATTAAAATCAATGCTCATGGTTTTATATGCTTGACTTATCAACGTTCGTTGAATTAATGTGTTTTGAGCAGGTCAATAAACGGCAATAAACGGCAATAAACGGCAATAAAATGAATATAGAAAATCTCGCAGTCAAAGCAATTTATGAAAGCAATTATTCGCAAACAGAACTCGCGTGCGAATTCGATGTGAGTCTGTGTCACTTCAACAGGGTTGTGAATCGAAAGTCGAAGTCAAAGCCACTCGAACAGCGTATTGCAGAAAAGTTAGAGGTAGAGGTTGTGGCGCTTTTCCCAGATAGAAAAAAGCGCGGGCCTCGAACCTCCGCGTCAACCGGAAGGTGGGCCGTAAACCTTGGAAAGGGCTCGGCCCGTTCTTCTTGTTAATAAGTATAACCCAATTTTTGAGCGAACTCATGGTTGAAGCAACGTCTAATCAAAATCCGTTTGTAGACAAACATTCAAGTCTAAATATTTTTTGCAACGCCTTACCGAAACCCGGCTCATTGAATGTTGATCGGGTGATGGTCCTAAGACATTAGGTCTTGAGGTCATGACAAGGGATCAGCTACTGGAACTTCATATTACACAACTGAAAGAGAAGAAGAAAGTGTTGACCCAGAAATTGAAGGCGACTGAGAAACTTCGTGAGGCGATGATACGATGATTGATTACATCACACCTGAACAAGTTGCCAGTCTTGAGGGTGTTTCCTTGCGTCATGTTCAGCGCAAAATCAAAAATAATATTTATGGTGCAAAAAAAGTAGCTTCAAAAAAACAAAAAGGAAAATTCACTACAGAGATAGCCGTCTCTTCATTGCCAATACAAGTGCAGGCAAAGATATTGATTGAAACTGTTAGTGAGCCGCAGGTTGAAAAAAAAGAAAAGATTAAAACTACCTCCTCCGACCTTGGGGCTTGGTACCAGTCTTTAAAGCCTGAACATCTTACCTTGATCGAAAAACGTCGCGCCATTATCGATAGCATCAGCAGGGTGGTCGAGGTCTCGAGCGAAAGAAACAAAACCCAACTCATTATTGATCTTTGCGGAAATTTCAGGATCTCAAAAGACACCTACTACCGATGGAAAAAATCTTATGACCGAGATGGACTGTATGGTTTGCGGATGAAGACATTCGGCGTGAAGAGGACAAAGTTGAATGAGGGGCAATGCAAATACATTCTCTCGCTGATTCGTTTTAATCCTGACTGCCGTGACACTCGTATTTTGGAATATTTAATTGATGAATTCCCGACCAATCCGGTTAGCGGAAAAACGGTCAGTCGCTACGTCAGGGCATGGAAACAAGAAAACCCTGATGTATTCGAATGGTTGAGAAACCCGGATGCATGGAAAAATAAATATGCCCTTGCGTTTGGGTCGCAGTCAGAAAAAGCGCACCACTTCCTGCATTATGTAGAGCTCGACTCCACACCCGCAGATCTGATGTGTAATGACGGCAAGCGTTACACCATCATTGGTGGAATAGACATATTCTCCCGCAAAGTGAAGTGCTACGTTTCGCCGAGTTCGTCGGGCATGGGCGTTGCCAGTCTGATCCGCTCCATCATCACTGAATGGGGTGTACCGGAAAACTTTGTTCGCGATAACGGAAAAGATTATGTCTGCAACCAGATAAATCTCGCGTTTGAAACTCTAGGCGTCAATGCCATTACCCTCCCGCCTTTCTCACCAGAAAAGAAACCGCATATCGAAAGATTCT
>JAJDBH010000118.1 GCA_029261455.1 Nitrospinaceae bacterium | reverse complement strand
CGTTCTCTTTACTTAATTGGGTGGCATGAGAATACTCATTGTGGGTGCCGGCATAGTTGGCTACAACCTCGCTCAGGAACTTTCCCATGAAGGCCATGATATCGCTATCGTGGATCAGGATCCGGAAAGGATTCGACGCATCACTGACACACTGGATGTAATGGCTGTCGAAGGCAATGCCTGTTTGCCCAGCGTGCTCATGAAGGCGGGAATCAAATCCTCCGAAATGCTGATCGCAGTCACCGAAAAGGATGAGATTAACTTGCTCTCCTGTTTTTTGGCGTCCCGGTTTGAAGTTCCCAAACGCTTCGCAAGACTCCGCAACATGGAGTTCACCAACAACGATAGCGTATTTTCTCCGGAAGAATTGTTCATAGATCAGGCCATCAACCCCGGCCAGATCATTGTCGAAACCATTCTGAAAATTTTAGAGACTCCCGGCGTGGTCAGCGTCGCAGAATTTGCCGATGGCGAAGTTCTTCTGCGAGAATTTGATGTACCTGAAAATGCCCCCATGGCAGGCAAGACCATTCAAGATATTCGCAATATCACGCAAATGGATTCGTTTCTGATTGTCGCCATTGTCCGCGACGGCGAACTGCTCATCCCAAAAGATCAGGATATCCTTCAGGCTGGCGACCGATTTTACACCTTGATAGATAAGGAGTTCTTGCCTTTCCTTCTGCCCATGCTTAACCGGACTCTGGATCAGGTGGAAAAAATTATCATTTATGGTGCGACATCCACATCTACCCAGTTGGCAAAAGCCCTGGAAGAAAACATGCGTGATGTATGTATCATTGAACCTTCCAGAGAAAAAGCTCACAGAGCCGCCGATCAGCTTACACGCACCGTTATTCAACACGGTAGCGGCACCGACATGGACTTGTTTAACGAGATCAACATGAAAGATGCAGATTTTTTTCTGGCTCTTTCCCACGATGATGAAAATAATATTCTTTCGGCCCTGCTGGCAAAAAAGTATGGTGCCAAACGCGCCCTGGTCATCACACACGACCCGGAATACCTGCCCATCCTGGATTCTATCGGAATGGACATCACCATCAACCCGAGACTCATCACGGTCAGTGCCATCCTTAAGCATTTGAGGAAAGGCCAGGTCATGTCAGTCTTCAAGCTGATAGAAGATGCCGAAGTAATGGAGATCGGGGTGCAAGAAGACTCATCCATCGCTAACAAGCAAATAGGAAAAATAAATTTTCCTAAAGGGGCGATAATCGGGGCTCTCCTCAGGAAGGGAGAAATGTTACTCCCCAATGACGATGTTACTCTCGAAGCCGGTGATTCCGTCATCGTGGTAGCCCTGCCCGGAACCATCGAAAAAATTGAAAAACTGTTTGGCCGTAAAAGATCTTTCCTGCCTTTCCGATGAATATTCAGTCCATCTTCAGTGTCGTAGGAGTTTTGCTGGTCCTTCTTTCTGGATTGCTTCTTGCCCCATTTGGGGTTGCGCTTTACTTTGACGATGCCCCCATTGAAGGTTTCATGTCCGAAACTTCGGCATTTGGCTGGGCATTTGGGCTCAGCCTGACAACTGGCCTGATACTGTGGAAACTTTTCCCCTCCGGATTAGCAAAACTTCGAGACCGAGAAGGATTTGCCATCGTCACTTTTTCATGGCTATCCATGTCCGCATTCGGTGCACTCCCACTTTATTTAGGAGGTGCCTGCCCGGAATTCATTGACGCGTTTTTTGAAAGTACCAGCGGTTTCACCACCACCGGGGCCTCCATACTGCAGGAAATCGACACCTTGCCACATGGCATCCTGTTTTGGAGAAACCTGATGCAGTGGGTTGGAGGGATGGGAATCATTCTTCTTTCTCTGGCAATCTTTCCCATGCTGGGAATCGGTAGTTTCCACCTTTTCAAAGCGGAAATTCCCGGCGGATCTACAGTGGAGCAAACCCAGCCCCGTCTGGCTGAAACCGCAAAAATCCTTTGGAAAACATATTTAGCTCTGACACTTATAGAAATTCTAGCTCTGAGGTTTGCTGGTTTAAGTTGGTTCGACTCGGTTTGCCACACCTTTTCCACAGTGGCAACGGGAGGGTTTTCCCCTCACAATGGAAGCATCAGTGCATTTAACAATGTTTATATTGAATGCATCATCATTCTTTTCATGTTTCTGGGAGGAATCAACTTTGCCCTGCACTTTCAACTCGTTCGCAGAAATTTTTCCGTTGTCTTCAAGAACCCGGAGTTTAGAACCTATTGCATATTGATTCTTGTGGGCGTCCTGTTTGCAACTTGGGGCCTCACCCGCGTTTCTGAAACAGGTGACGCGGGTCAGGCATTTCGTAGTGCGGCCTTCACTGTGGTTTCCATTAACACTACCACCGGCTTCGTCACGGATGATTTCAATTTATGGCCGGAATATTTAAAGCTTTTCCTCGTTGCAATCATGATGATAGGGGGGTGTTCCGGTTCCACAAGCGGTTCGTTCAAAATCATTCGTATCATCATCCTGTTAAAAATCATTATGCGGGAGCTGAAAAACCTGGTGCACCCTCGCGCTATTTTCCATGTCAAAGTGGGGGATAAATCCATTGACGCCGATGACCTTTCCAATGTTGCCGCTTTGACCTTTCTATTTATGGGTTGTACCGCTTTAGGTGGGATACTTCTCTCCGCTATGGGAGTGGATTTCACCACAGCGTTGTCTGCAACCGTGGCTTCTCTGTTTAATATAGGTCCGGGACTTGGCGATGTAGGCGCTATGGGAAACTACTCTTCAATACCGGCAATGGGGAAAGGCATTCTCATCCTTTTTATGTTACTAGGAAGGCTTGAAATATACGGTGTAATATTGCTTTTTCTACCCATGACCTGGCGCAAATAAGATTTGATTTTGCCCTGTCAATAAATTAAAATTCCGGTTTCCCAGCCTGAGCTTTTCCTTTTCCTTAAAATTCGTAAGTGAAAATAAACTTACCAGTTTTAAGGAAAAGCCAATGACAGGTCAATAAGAGTTTCTGGATCAAAGCCAGGCATTGAATTGTTGTAATCAACTAGCGGGTGCTTAAGTATCCCTGGTTCAAAAAGGAATTTAAATAGCATGGAAACTAATCCACTAAAGATTACTGAACTTGTCCTGCGAGATGCACACCAGTCCCTTCTTGCGACCCGAATGCGGACCGAAGACATGCTCCCCATTGCTGAGAAACTCGACCAAGTGGGTTATTTCTCAATGGAAATGTGGGGCGGCGCAACCTTTGACACCTGCATCCGTTTTCTCAATGAAGATCCCTGGGAACGCGCTCGAGCCCTCAAGAAAAAAATGCCCAACACCCCCTTTCAAATGTTGCTGAGAGGGCAAAACGCTGTGGGTTACAGACATTATGCCGACGATATTGTCGAGCGGTTTGTCAAACAGTCGGTTGAAGTTGGAATTAATATATTCAGGATATTTGATGCCCTCAATGATTTCCGCAATATTGAAACCGCTGTTAAAACTGTAAAAAAATGCGGTGAAACTGTTGAGGGATGTATTAGTTATACCGTCAGCCCGGTTCATAATGTTGACCTCTATCTGAAAATGGGTAAAAGACTTGAGGAAATGGGTTCTGACATTATCTGCATTAAAGATATGGCGGGTCTGCTAACTCCCTCTGTCACCAAGACACTCGTTACCGAATTCAAGAAAAACATCAAGCTTCCTATCCATTTGCACACTCATGCAACAACAGGACTTGTGGGAATGAACATGCAATGTGCTATAGAAGCAGGGGTAGATATGGTGGATACAGCTATCTCCTGCCTTTCCATGGGGACATCTCATTATGCTACGGAATGTCTGGTAGCTGCTTTGAAAGACACCCCCAGAGATACCGGTTTGGATCTCAACCTGCTGGAAGAAATCAACGATTACTTCACTGAAGTGAAGAAAAATTACGCAGAGTTTGAAAGCGATTTCAAGAGTGTGGATATCAATATCCTCAAATCGCAAATTCCCGGCGGAATGATCTCCAATATGGAAAACCAGTTACGGGAACAAAATTCACTCGATAAACTGGAGGAAGTTCTTAAAGAAGTTCCCCGAGTACGAAAAGATATGGGCTACCCCCCTTTAGTCACGCCCACGAGTCAGATAGTTGGCTCACAGGCGACCTTAAATGTTCTGACAGGGGAACGCTATAAAGTAATCACTAAAGAGACTCGGCAATGTGTGTTGGGCAATTACGGAAAACTGCCCGCTCCTATCTCCGAAGAACTGATGAATAAAGTTTCTGAAGACGGGAAAGTCACAGAATGCCGCCCGGCTGATTTACTGGAACCTGAATGGGAAACGGTATGTAAGGAATTGGGCGATGCGCACACCAGCGAAGAAGATCGGTTAACGTATGCCTTGTTCCCCAAAGTGGCTCTTAAATTTTTTGAGACTAGAGGAAAACCACAGCCAAAACCCGCTCCGGCTCAAGCAAATGCTCCAGCCGCCGCGACCACTCCGGCAGCTACAGCCTCGGCTCCCGCAGGATCGGCAGTTTATAGTGTCCGGGTTAATGGAAAAGATTATACCGTGGAAGTCTCTACTGGGGGCGCGGTTGGCACAGCCCCGGCAATAGCCCCTGCTGCTGCACCTGCACCCGTTGCTGCTCCGGCAGCTAGCCCTGCAGGTGGTTCTCCATTGGTAGCACCTCTTCCAGGCTCCATCTTCTCAATGAAATGCAAGGAAGGCGATGCAGTCAATGAAGGAGACACTGTGCTTGTTATGGAATCCATGAAAATGGAATCCGAAGTCACAGCCCATCAATCTGGAACCATACAATCTATTCTGGTAAAAGAAGGTGATAGTGTGCAAACTGGCGATGAATTGGTCATCATAGGATAATGGAATTCAGTTTCGGCGCATCCGCGACCAAAATTATAACTACCACTGGCTTCTCCAGTCTTGAAGGTGGCGATGCCATCATGCTAGTGGTCGCCTGCATTCTGCTCTATCTGGCGATCTGGAAAAAGTTTGAACCACTTTTACTTCTCCCAATTGGTTTTGGGTGTCTGCTCGCTAATATTCCCATGAGCATGATGGCTAGCACCGATACTGGAGGGCTCCTCAACTTTTTTTATCAAGGCGTCAAGCATGAGATACTTCCCCCGTTGGTTTTCATGGGAGTGGGTGCACTGACAGACTTTGGCCCACTCTTGGCTAACCCGGCAACACTTCTTCTCGGTGCTGCAGCTCAGATAGGTGTATATGTCACCCTCATTGGCGCTGTGTACCTTGGGTTTAATATGCATGAAGCCAGCGCCATCGGTATCATCGGCGGTGCAGATGGACCTACATCCATTTTTATTGCCAGTAAGCTGGCCCCACATTTGCTCGCTCCGATTGCCGTGGCTGCTTATTCCTATATGTCTCTCGTACCGCTTATCCAACCTCCTATCATGAAGTTTTTGACCACGGAGAAAGAGCGGAAAATTAAAATGGAGCAGTTACAACCGATATCTCAAACGGTGAAAATTGTTTTCCCCGTGGTGGTAACCATCGTCTGCTGTTTGATGTTACCCGGTGTCACACCGCTTTTAGGAATGCTGATGCTGGGCAACCTGTTCCGCGAATCTGGGGTCACCGCACGCTTACATGAAACAGCAGAAACTCATCTGATTAACATCGTTACTATTCTTTTAGCATTGGCTGTGGGCTCTTCCATGACCGCCGACTCTTTTTTACGGATTGAAACCCTTAAAATTATTGTATTGGGGTTATTGGCTTTCAGTATTGCCACGGCAGGGGGCGTTATTTTTGGCAAAATCATGTGCAAAATGACAGGAGGCCGGGTGAATCCACTCATTGGTTCTGCAGGGGTTTCAGCAGTTCCCATGGCGGCCCGGGTTTCTCAGAAAGTAGGTTCAGACGCGGATTCTTCTAATTTCTTACTGATGCACGCAATGGGGCCAAATGTTGCGGGTGTTATCGGTAGCGCAGTGGCAGCCGGTGTGTTCATCTCCCTGTTCGGGGATACCGTAGCACCAGAAACGCATGCCGCCATTGCAGATGTGATAGGTACGGTCGAACCTGGTGCCAAAGCTGCTATTTCCCAGGTGGTCGAAGCTCTAAAGCATTAAATGAAGAACCGTTTTTATATTTATAGTTAGCTCGGTTGGATGAGTTTTTGCTTTGGCAATTTACTCGTCAGCCAGAAGGAAAAATTATGGAAGCTTCAATTTCTGCGGCCGCCAGCGTGTCTGTTCTAGCCATGGCGGTGATTTTCGCTGTTCTGGTTATTTTGATCTTCACCATTCAAGCACTGGTGAAACTGATGCCCTATAAGGCTCCACCTCCCGCCCCACCCCGCCTTCAGACTGCAGCTTCTGAAAATAGCGATCAGGACGATCATGTCGCTGCCATCACTGCAACTCTGGCCATGCACATGGGGAAATCCCCCAGCGAGTTTAGGATTGTAAATATTTCTCAGCGATAAAAGATGTGTTGGTAATCTGCTAATTACCCGCAGGTGTTGAGGAAGGTGATGGTACGGATAGGTTATCTGTAATAGGAGCCAGGATGTCCTGCGGAGTCTGTAAAATCCCCTGAAAAATTCCTACCACTTTTTTCCCCAAAGACGTAAAGGGAATCGCGCTAATCTCAGGATCATTAAAGTCCCCTTTCACCGTATAATAAGTTTTCAGAAAACTTTTTTCATCGCCGCCGGTGATGATTTTCCCCACTATTGGGATCTTAGTCAAAAACCGGTCAAGCTGTGCCATGGGGGCGACTCCGACTACCGTATCCATCTGATCGTTCAACAGATCAAAGTCGCCGACTATGGAGGTCCTCCGGTTTTTGGTTTCGAAAACAAAGTTTTCCGTTTTAAGCACTCCACCTTCAGAAACAAAATCTCCAGAAATCTGTCTAAAAGGAGAAGACTCATCCTCTTCCAAAGGAGTAGATTGAGGGATTGAACTGAATAATCTGCGAACCCCTCTTTTCAGCCTATCCTGATTTATTCTTCCAGATTGGATATCTAGAGCGATTTTACCAGACAAGGATTTGAAAATTTCTGTCCAGTCCTTTCCACTGCCTGTCATCCTGACATCAATCATCTTCACCTTCCCACTTAAACTATCGCCAAAAACGTCGCCAAAAAAACCGAACAAGTTGTTTGTTTCCATATTCTGAGCTTGAACACTTCCTTCAAAATGTCCAACACCTTTGGGGTCGATCAACATTCTTCCACCACTTTTCACAGATGTGTTAGCAGCAAAAGTCAGGTCCTTCATTTCTATTTCTTTGTTTTTCAGGACTATACTTCCTCCAACCTGATCCAAGTTTAAAAGTTTATAGTTCAACTGATCTAGATTGAATTTTACTTTGCCTTTACCTTTATTGAAAAAGTCATACTCATTTAGCCGGTCAATGATTGATGTCTCTTCACCTTCCACTTCTGGAAAAATTTCATCAACATCCAGTCTTTTTCCTGCAAGGTTCAAATCCAAACTGGGGGAATCACCCCTTTGATAAACACCGGAAAACTCTAGGCCACTTTGATCGGACTTTATTTTTCCCGACCGAATATCCAAACGGTTTTCTTTAAACTTCAGGTTGGCATCAACTGTCAGGAATGATAAAAAGTTTTTCGGACGAATCTTCAGTTCCTTCAATTTAATCTCACCTTCAAATTTCGAGTTGGAAAGATCATTCAAATTGCCGGAACCAACAATTTCAAAATCAGCACTTCCATCCATTTCTCCGTCAAAAAATCGAAAAAACTGTCGGGAAGGATAAGCTTGAAAATTATTGGCTGCCAAACTGATAGTGAACTCAGGATTATCGAGATCTGGAATTAGAGCAGTTCCCGAAACATTGTTTCCACCCAACTCATAAGACCAGTTGTTGATGGTGACCCCACCATTTCTCAAAACACTTCCTTTGGCCTTGAATTTACTCAAGGCGTTGGGCCGTTTTTCCATAACACCTGGAATTTGATACCCCACTTGTGCCAGATCAGCTTGATGCTCGAACTTGAAAGAGTCCAGGTTTCCATTCAGGTTTAGAGAAACGTGGGCAGGACCAGAAAACTTCAAGTCCTCGAAAAGAGGAATATCCTTCAAGTCAGACTTTAAAAGGCTAGGAAAATTCAGACGCAGAGCATACTCCAGCGTTTTTATATTCCTCCGGTCGATTTCCCCTTCCAATTGAACTGGAGAATCACCATAACGGCCATTCAGGTTTTCCAGTCTTATCTTTCCATCGCCATAAGAGATATTACCGTTCAGGTTCATCATTGCCTGTAACCGGTCAGGATATTTCATGGAGAAGTTTTTCAACTCAATTTTTCCCCACTCCTTTTCAGTTTCTGGCTGAGTTGGGTTGCCCTGCGACCTGTAACTCATAATCAACTCGCCAGAAGTAAATTCCAGGTCCTCCTGCAAGCTCACCAGAGCATCTTCAGAGTTGTCAGACAGAACATAGAATAAATCGCTGGATGCCACTTTGTAGATTGAAGACATTTTCTCCAGAGGTTCCCCATTACTAAACCCCATCTCTCCATTCATATTTGAAAAAGAACTTTTGGAAAAATTCCCGGAAAGATTGTCGAACCGAATGACCGGAATCCAGGAGGCATCTTTGCGTTTATCCGCCTCTGGAGTGTGAGTGTATATGATTTTCCCGTTCAAATTTTTCAGTCGCGGCTCAAATCCTTCCTCATTTAGCGAAACATCCTGCAAACCTATCTTTCCCGAAATTGCGAGTTTTTCGAAATCATCAAGCGGGCCCTTCACATTCAGAAGAACTTTCGCCGTCCCTTCAAACTCATTGTAAATTGCAATGGAATCTAACAAAGGATGTCCCTTGAAAATCTTCTTGAGGGTCCCATGAAACTGACTCATGTCTACTTCGTTTTCGACTTTGAGATCCACCAACGGCCGAGTCATAATGTCATTGATGGTTCCGTGCACATTGGTGATAGGCTGGTTTTCATACTTGGCCTTGGCAATATGCAAAGTGGTATTTCCTTTGTCTATACTGAAAGCCCCCGTAACATCCTGCAATGCCGGCAAAGGAGACTGCCAGTCCACATGCTTCATTTCAAACTCTGTAGAAACTAGACCTCGGTTTTCTTCTTGCGCTAGTTTTCTAAGCTGGTCCAGACTTCCTGCAAACTTCAAGGACTTTATTTTAATCGAGCCATTTTTAAATCGTGACTGCACCAACGCATGGTATTCCTCAGGGAAAAACTTTAACGGCAGGTAGTCGATGCTTTTATTAACCTGAAAAGAATCGGAAACAAGGTCTAGGGAGATAGAAGGGTCTTTCGAAAGAAAATTCGTCAAGGAGGCCTTGGCCTTAAATTTAAAAGGACCTGACTCAGATTTCAATTCTTCAATATGAAGAGAATCCTGATCAAGGGAAATTTTATATTCCAACCCACCACGATGAGGCATACGAGCATCACTCAATATCGCGCGCCCTTTATTTGAATTGGAAGAATATTTCAATACGCCCTCCGTTTTCAGGGCACCACCAATATTCCCAGAAAAACTGGAGCTCAAGGACAATAGACTGTCTACAGGTGCTTTCGCCAACACTTTTTTCAAATAGGGCTGAAAGCTTGAGACATTCAGTTCATCAACCCGAACCTTGCCGTCAATAGAAATACCAGTCAGGCCCCGGTCTTTAGAAAAATTGTCGAATGCTCCCGAAACCTGAAAAGCGGTGGGTGAACTCCCACTGGGAATTTCCCCCTTCAAATTGAATTGGAAGGGCGAGCCAATAAGTTTTTTTTGCACAGAAAAATGAATGTGCTCCA
>JAJDBH010000117.1 GCA_029261455.1 Nitrospinaceae bacterium | reverse complement strand
TCCAATAGAGTGCCCCAGAGAATCATTAACGGATTTAAAATCATCCATATCCAGAAACAATAATGCGAAACTTTGTTGATTTCGTTCTGAATGAGAAAGTGCTAGTTTTATTCGGTCATTAATCATATTTCGATTGGGAAGACCGGTCAGGCTATCGAAAAATGCCATGCGCTTGATTTCGGATTCCAGTTGGCGATACTCAGTCAGGTCTCGAACAACAGCCAACAAAGTATTTCTTTCGACAGTCTGTAAAACCTTCAACCTCACCTCGACAGGGTAGACCGTGCCATTCTCTCTTTTTTGTAGAGCCTCAAAAACCTGAATGATCTTCTCGCCGTTTCGCAGAGGTTCGGCAAAAACTTCAAACTCCAGAGAGGAAATGTCTTCCCAAAGTTCATATAACGTTTTCTTACAAATCTGTTCCTTGGAATAACCCAGGTTTCGTGAAGCAGTAGAATTAATCTCTATAATATTGCAACTGTTTGCATCTACGATATAAGTTTCATTCGTGGAGTCATCCAGCACCTGAGTCAGTTGTTCGGCGTGTCGCTGTTCCTTCTTATACTTGCTATGAACACCATCCAACACATCCAGGTCTGTCCTTGCCCTGTCAGACAGTGTTTTCAGAAGTGCCAACAGTGAACCTGAATTATTGGAAAACTCTTCTTGAAATTTGCCAGCAGTAATTTTAAGAAGTTGTACTTCGGTTTCAGTTCGGATGCTTGCTGAGCGGGGCTTAAACTCTATCAATCCCATTTCCCCAATATATTCACCGGATATTCTGCGGGCGATTATTTTGTTTTTTTTGTACACCAACACTTCTCCCGACAGAATGATATACATCGCATCAGACGTATCCCCTTCCTCAAAAAGAACATGCTCTGCAGGCAAAGTGATAACCTCACAGGTTCGAGCTAGTTTTTCCAAAGTTTCTTCAGAAAAAAAGCTGAGAAAATCGACAATTTTTAGCTGTTCCAGTGTTTTCATATCGCCAGAAAATCGGTTTTAAAGCGTGTTATTGTAAGTTTTTAATTTTCAAAATGCCAATTAAGATGAGTCTTTAATACTATATCGGCTAAAGACCATGCCGTATACACCTCAAATAAGGGGAGCTGCTAGATAACAATTATTACTGTAAGGATACAACTTGTATCTGCGTGTATTATTAAAAAATTAAGGAATAAAGCTTCTCTAATTAGTAACAAAATTATTATATATTTTTGCAGTATTACTGGTTTTTCTTCTCCTTGTCCTATTCACAAACTTATTGAATAATAAAAAGGAGTTATTCATAAACCTAAAGAATCTATTTAATTGATCCAGTTAAACAAAAATTATTCCTCTCTTTTCGGTGGTCTTCTTTTCACAGCACTGATCCTGATTACCTATAGTTATTCGCCACAATGGTTAAAGCCACTTGAAAACCTTTCGCAAAATATACATTTCAAGTTACGCGGTCCCCTCGCCCCCAGTTCAAATGTTGTTATCGCAAAAATTGATGAGAAGAGCATCGACACACTCGGTCGTTGGCCCTGGCCACGGCAAACCATGGCCGAACTGGTGCGAAAGCTTAATAAATATGAAGCGGAAGTGATTGGGTTCGACATCATTTTTTCTTCAGCACAGACCAGCTCATACAATAAAGACCTTAGACAACTGAAGGGCATGATTGGCCCAACTCAAAACCCAGAGGCTTTGGTTTTTTTGGATGAAATGTTAAAGGAAACCGATGCCGATGCTCAATTTTCCCAAGCCCTGGCAGAAGGCCCAAAATCTGTCTTGGGATATTTCTTTCATTTTTCTGCAGAAGGGCTGGACCATTTATCCCTCAGCCAGCGTAATCACTATTTTAAAGATATAAAATCTTCTCAGTTCAATGGGTTTCTAAAGTCCAATGAGAGCCTTAAATTACCCAGTTTAGTTTTTCCCACTGCCTTTGCGGTTGAGTCCAACATCACCCCATTATCAAAAGCTGCTAGCCGATCCGGCTTTCTAAGCTTCGATCTCGAAGATGATGGTACGGTTAGGCAACTCCCTCTTATCGTCCGATATAATGATTCTGTAGGTGGAAAAGATTACTACTTCCCACCATTTTCGATACGAATTCTGGAGCAATACCTTGGTGCCACCCTGCTCTTTCGGGTTAATGAATCTGGTATGGAAGAAGTCATTCTGGACCACGAAAACCCTATTGTCATTCCAACGAACTCGAGAGGCGAAATGGAAGTCAATTATCTCGGCCCTCGTGGAACAATTCCCAGTATTTCCATCAGCGACCTTCTAGATAAAACTGTAAGCCACCAAATAATAGAATCCGTGCGAAATAAAATAGTTCTGATAGGCGCCACCGCTATCGCCCTTGAGGATTTGAGATCGACTCCTTTTGATCCTGCATTACCGGGCGTGGAAATCCATGCAACGATTATCGACAATATTTTAAGTGATCGCTTTCTAACCCAGCCTTCCTGGAAACCTGCCCTCGACTTCCTTTATTTATTACTGATCGGGATAGCTTTCACACTTATCTATTCCAGAATTCAACCCATGCTAAGTTTTCTGGTTTGGTCAGTAAGTGCCTGCGCTCTGTTCTATTTAAGCCATTGGGTATTTCTCAACAAAGGGTTCTGGTTAACAGATATTTATCCATTCCTGGAAAACACGGGTATTGCCACCACAATCATGTTGGGACGTTATATTCAGGAAGAAAAACAAAAGCAGTTTATCAAAAAAGTATTCGGCCAATACCTTTCACCACGAGTCGTAAAAGAACTGATCAACGACCCCTCAAGGCTCAAGCTGGGGGGAGAACAAAAAGAACTCACTGCCCTGTTCACCGACCTGGAGGGATTCGCCACCTTCTCCGAACAACTTGCACCAACAGAACTGGTTGACCTTTTGAATACTTACCTGAGCGAAATGACAGACATCCTTTTACAATACGAAGGCACTCTGGACCGTTATGACGGCGATGCGATTAAAGCCTTTTTTGGTGCTCCGGTTTATTTCAATGATCACGCCCGCCGCGCCTGTTGGGTATGCATAGATATGCAAAACAAGCTCAAAGTACTGCGCATGAAATTCAAAGAAGAAGGCAAACCTGAATTGTTAATGCGTGTAGGCCTCAACACAGGCTCAATGGTAATCGGGAACATGGGTTCCAACGCTCGCATGATGTATGGAATGAATGGGGACTCTGTTAACCTGTGCGCTCGCCTGGAGGGGGCTAACAAACAATATGGAACTTACTCCCTAATCAGCGAGTCCACCTACAAGCAGGCTAAGGACTTTATAGAGGTTCGGGAACTGGATATTCTACGGGTGGTTGGGCGGTCCACTCCCATAAAAATTTACGAGCTTTTGGGGAAAAAGGGAGAAATCGAAGAATCTCTTAAAAAGATACTGCCCTTATTTAATCAGGGTTTGATGAATTATCAGAATCGTGAGTGGGATGAAGCCAAAAGGTGTTTTGAAAATGCATTGCTGTCCCGACCAGAAGATGGTCCTTCAAAAGTCTACCTGGAGCGATGCAACAACTTTATCCTCAATCCTCCCGCAGTGGACTGGGACGGTGTCTTCAACCTCAGCACAAAGTAACGGCTCAGGGTTCGGAGGGTTCAGAATCCATAGAGCCATGATACTCCTGCAAAATGGCATCCTGAGTTTCCTGATCGGCAGATTTATAAATACGAATGGTTTCAAAATGGCGGGCCTGCTGAACACGCAATAATTTGAGACGCATTAATTCTAGAATAGCTAAAAATGTTACAACAACCTCCTGCTTAGTATTTAGCACCGTGAACAAGGATTCAAACGTAACGCTTTCTGAAGCATTGAGAATTTCCATAATGTGCTGAATCTGGTCTGTGACCGACATTTCGGTGATTTTAATTTCATAATCTTTCTCAAACGACTTGGTATCCAGCATCTTCTGATAAGCTTTCAGCAAATCGAATACTGATGCGTCCACCAATTCCTTCTCTTCTGCGCTGTCATCAAGTTCAATCTGTCCACCGCGCACAAAAACCTGTTGCCGGTCATGCTCTTTCAACCTCAGCTCAAACGCCGCGTCCCGATAGCGCTGGTATTCTTTCAGCCTGCGCATCAATTCTGCACGCGGATCTTCCCCGCCTCCCTCATCGAACTCTTCATCTATTTCTGGAGCGGGCAGTAAAATTTTTGACTTGATGCGCGTCAATTCAGCAGCCATCACCAAATATTCTCCGACCAACTCAAGGTTCAACTCCTTCATCATCTCCAGATATTTCATATACTGCCGGGTAATATCAGCAATAGGAATATCGTAGATATCCATCTTTTGCTCTTTAATCAGATGAAGCAAAAGATCTAAAGGGCCTTCAAAAATGTCAAGCTTGCATTGATAAGTCATGGTCGGATCATAGATTCAAGGTTTAAATAAGGGCTCAATTTCAACTCAATCATAACCAAGTTTTTACTATTGAGCTTAATTTTTCACAGGTCTCCCCAAAGTGACTGCAAAAGTGCCAACGCAACAACAGGGGCTGTTTCTGCTCTGAGAATGCGTGGCCCCAGACTCACAGTCCGAAAACCATATTCACGAGCCTTTTCGATCTCAGACGAACTGAGTCCTCCTTCGGGTCCAATTAATACCGCAACTGAGCGGGGTACACTAAACAGCTTTAGATCTTTAAGAGAATTGTCGCTCTCCTCTTCCCAAAAGACCAGTTTAAGGTCTCGATCATCGCTATTGCGGCAAAACGTTGCCAGAGTTTCTATCCCCTCTGCCACCTGAGGAACCTGGGTGCGCCCGCATTGTTTTGAACTTTCAAGCGCAATTTTTTTCCAGCGCTCGGTTTTCTTTCCAACCTGATGTGTTTTTACCACGCATCGCTCAGTGGTCAAAGGAGTGATAGAACACGCCCCCAGTTCTACAGACTTTCTTAAAGATGCATCAAACTTGTTGCCTTTGGTCAATACCAACCCCAAGTGAACTGCTAAAGGGGATTCTACATCAAACTTTTCAGATTTAATGACTTCCCCTTGAATCTCCTTCGCTTTGATCTCAAGCAGTCGAACGGTGAGCAGTTTATCCGGACCACCGATTACCTGAATGGACGCTCCCACCTTCAACCTTAATACGGTTCTGATATGCGAGACATCTGACCCGGTTAGCGTTACCTTGTCACTTACAATTTGTTCGGAGGGAACAAAAAACTTGTGGCTCATGCCTCAACCCAATGGATCCGTAACAAGTCTTCCAAAGAGGCCAGTTCATAATCTGGAACAATATCAGTTTGTTCTTCTTTACGATTTATCCATGCTGTCTTCATTCCCACCCCTTGGGCTCCCAGAATGTCTGCTGAAAGACTATCTCCCACAAAAAGAATTTCGCATGGATCTAATTGAAAATGACTGATCGCAAGATGAAAGATGGAGGGGTGCGGCTTGCGAAAGGGCACGCCTGAGGAGTATATGGTGAAATCGAAATATTTCTTCAATCCTGAGTTCTCCAATTCCAGCTCCTTCATAAAAACCGGATTGGTGGTGTTCGAAACAATTCCCATGCTGATACCCCATTGACTCATTTGCTGAAGAACATTAATGACTTCGGGGAAGATCTCCCTTTCCTGATAGACTTCCCGATAATAAACCTGCAAAAGTTCCTGAAGCGAAACCTTGCCTTGCCAGGGAATTTTGAAATAAAAAAGCAGGTATTGTAAAACCTCCTCGTAACGGGCTTCCATGTGAGTAATTCGAGATTGTTCAATCATCGGCCTAAACAATTCCCGAGATTTATTTAGACACACATCAAAGTCAGGTAAAGGAATTTGTTTTGCCATGAGATGAGCAAAAACCTTTTCCAGAGGAAGCCGGTCACTTTCTTCCCCTAACCCCATCAATGTGTGTGCCCAATCAAAACCAACTGCCTTAAAAGGAAATTCCATTTCTCACCCGTTGTTGCTGTTTTCCAGTCCGTAAGATTTGAGAGCTTAACTTAAACCCATTAAAAACGATAAACCCTTAATAATCAATGATTAAAATGACAGATTCTGAGTAGGTTAGTTTTTGGGAACTCGCTGTGACTGCTATACGAAGTATGTTCTTGACCCTCAGCTTCATCCACTAAATAATAGCAATACAAAAGAAATAAAGAAACAGCGTAAACGGAAAAGCTGATGCTACCAGAAAATATAAAAGCCCTGCCCGAAAATATTCGATCGAATCAAGAGTTGATTCAGGAGGCTATCCGCTTAGGCTGTACCAAAGCGAAAGTGATCTTAACAAAAACCATATCCATGGCCAATTGGATGAAGTTGCAATGCCAATATGGTTGTTCCCATTATGGATCACTCCTCACCTGCCCCCCCTACACTCCTGATGCAGAAGAAATGTCGGAAGTTCTAATAGAATACGATAAGGCTCTGCTCATCAATGCCAGCCCGGAAACAAATGTAAGGGATATCGTTGTTCAGTTAGAAAAACGCTTAAAGGAAAAAGGATTTATCAAAGCTTTCGCTTTATCCGCTCAACCTTGTGACCTATGCGACCCCTGCACCATCGCAACAAATTGCCAATTCCCTGAAAAAGCCCGGCCTACTTTGCAAGCTTGCGGCATAGATGTGAATGAAACCATCAACAATAACGGATGGGAGGACCTCGGTAAACAGAGCCCTTGCACTCCAACCCATGCCATTGGCATGGTGCTGATGGATTAAGAACAGCCTATAATTTCCCCATCACTTTAATTTAACTATCTGTGGGTTATCAATACGCAGTCATTGGAACAGGTCGACAAGGACTCTCTGCTGCCTATGATTTAGCCCGGTTTGGGTCAGCCGAGGAAATACTTCTCTGCGACCTCAATCTCGAAACGGCACAAAAGGGAGCAGAGAAACTACGTACCCTGCTTTCACAAGATATATTCAAGCCAGTCAGCCTGGATGCAGAGGACCAACATCAACTCCACGAGACGTTAAAAGGCATCGACTCAGCCATCAGCGCAGTTCCCTTTACGTTCAACTTAGGCATCACTCAGGCCGCGATCGATAGCAAGACCAACCTATGCGATCTGGGTGGACACACAGATACTGTTCGCAAACAGTTGGCCCTTGATGAATCGGCAAAATCTTCCGGTATTACCATCGTTCCAGACTGTGGTATGGGACCCGGACTCAACATCTCCCTCGGAGTACTGGCTATGAGCTTCGTGGAAAACCCCATCAACCTATTTATATGGGATGGTGGACTGCCTTTGAATCCAATCCCCCCCTGGAACTATATCTCCACATTCAATATTAACGGTTTGACCAACGAGTATGAGGGCTCCGCATGGTTCATACGCGATGGAAAACCCACACAAGTGCCTTGCTTGGGCGAGGTGGAAGAGTTGGATTTCCCCGCTCCTTTGGGACGATTGGAAGCAGCGGTCACTTCAGGTGGCTTATCCACTGCGCCCTGGACCTTTGCCGGAAAACTTCAGCGCTTGGAAAACAAAACCCTCCGCTACCCCGGCCACTGGCAAACTTTTCAAGCATTCCAGCAACTGGGGTTATTTGAGCAGAACCCTGCTACAATCCAAGAGAAGAGCTTTATCCCCAGAGAAATTTTTCACGCTCTACTCCAGCCTAAAGTTTCCAGCGATCAAGTCCGCGATATCTGTGTCATCCGAACGCGTTGCGAAGGAGAAACCAATGGGGAAAAATCAGTCTGTACTCTGGACCTTTGTGAAACCTATGATGAAAAAACCGGGTTCACCGCCATGGAAAAACTAACTGGCTGGCACGCCAGCATAGTCGCCATTCTTTCTGCCCAAAATAAATTGGTCGAAGGAGCAGTTTCCATCGAAAAAACCCTATCCGGTGAGTTATTGAAAGAAGAAGCGAAGAAAAGAGGTTGGGATATAAAATACAATACCTAGCAATAAACCCAGTATCTGCAATTTCTATCTGACACCTGAGCAATGATTTACAACCAATGAAAATCATTGTATAATTCTTATACTCGAAAAAAATCAGGGGAGAAGAATTATGGATACCATTCGTTCTCAAATGACTACACCGATCATCAGTATCTATTCTGAAGCTACCGCCCAAGAAGCAGCCCAATTAATGAAGGAAAAGGAAATTGGGTCTCTGCTGGTGAAGGGTTGCCAGGGTTATGTAGGTATTCTAGCAGAGCGTGACTTGGTACATAAATTGATCAGCGAGGGTTTAGATCCAAAGACAACCACACTCTCGGAAATTATGGAAGAGTCCATCTTATCTATTGATCAGGAGGCATCAACTTCTGAAGCAATTGTTCTGATGCAAGAATACAAAATAAGCCATCTGGCAGTGACGAAAAATGATGAGATCGCAGGCATTCTTTCTGTTAAAGATCTGGCTTATAGAAATAAAACTCCTGCCTGATCTCTAATCTGCTTCATGCTGCCCTATAACTCTGAGATACCTCTTGTTGAGTTCTGGGCAAACAGTTCAAACATTGCAAAGCCTAACAACCAAGCTATTCCTGCTCCAGTTTGATTTTTTGGCTCTCTATATTGCACTCTTCAAATCGTTCTGGGTGTCCTTTTATCGACTCTGCCCCTTTGTGAACACCAATCCCAAATATTGAAACAGGTAAAGTTACAATTTTCGCAAAAAGCGAACCATATTCTTTTGCCTTATCCGTTTTATGCTTATTTTTAACAAAAGGTGTTAGAAATCCTAAAACAACGTCAGTTGTGATATTTCTACATTGCCCTTTGTCCAAATTAGTGAAGCTATCATTTAGGTACTTGATCCGTTCATTAAATTCATCCGTACATTGGGCATCGCCTATTCCATATTTAAGCCAGCATAAATCATGATCCCGGCATACTTCGTCAATATCATCTTTTGGCCTTATTTTGTAATACTCTTCCTTTGGCTCATTTTTAAAGGGAGGATGCTCTTGACCACAAAAACATCCGTATTTCCACTCTCGTGGATCGCTTGAGTCTTTTGGAAGAGCTGGGTTAGGGCAAGAGTCATAACTTTGGATTTTCATTGCTAGCTCTTTATCAGGCAGAGGTGTTCTTATCAAAGTTGGCTTTACCGGAACTATCGAGCAACCCAGCACTGATCCAACGAACACCCACAGCAATATCGCCCTTCCTAAGCTTTCCATAGTGTGTCTCAAATATTTCAAAGAAAGTGTAGATAAAAAAAACAAGATCAGCTATTGCTCATTTTTCCGGCCATGATTGCACTTGGCCTCCGCCAGAAAGCTCATCTAATTCCTGAAGATCTTTGCCGTTAATACCCAAAAAATAAAGGATTAATCTTAAATCTGACTGGTTAATGCTGGCCTGTGCCTGACGCTGCACAATCGGTTTGGCATTGAACGCGATTCCCAATCCAGCCCGTGCCAGCATTTTAATATCATTAGCCCCATCCCCAACTGCCACCACTTGGCGCAGGGAGAATCCTTCCTTTTCCGCCAGAGAAACCAAGGCTCTTTCCTTGGCTTCGGCATCGATAATCTCACCCTCAAGCTCACCTGAAACTTTGCCATCCTCTACCTTCAACTGATTGGCGATACCATAATCTAATCCATAACTATCGCGAATTTTGTCGATAAAAAACTGGAATCCACCACTGACCAGAGCAATTTTATAGCCCAGATGCCTTAAGATATTAACCAGAGATTCCGCCCCAGGTGTCAAAGGCAATGAGTTGGATAACTGCTGCAGACTTTCAACAGGCAAACCTTTTAATAGCTTCACTCTTTTCAGCAAAGCTGACTTGAAGTCCATCTCACCACTCATAGCCTGATGGGTGATTGCCGCCATTTCCTGCCCTACCCCTGCCAATTTCCCCAGCTCATCAATGACCTCACATTGTAAAAAGGTCATATCGGCATCCAGCACAATCAATCTTTTATTGCGCCTGAAATAAGTTTCCTCCTGCACAGCAATATCGACGCCATAATTTTCCTTGAACTTCACCAGAGCGTTCAGCACTTCCTCTGATGAGTGAGCCTCGCGAGTTCCGATAATAAATTCCAGCGCGTGAACATCCCCCGAATCCAATTGTTCAATACGAAGAATATTGATATCTAGCTCAGCAAAAATTTGGGTGATTTCTAGAAAACCAGCAGATGGCATGGACTCACAAAGTAGCGTCACCACAGAACGATGACCATAGGGCGCATCCGGCCGGTTAGCAGTTTTCCAGGGATAGACGGTAGCCTTGAAATTCATTTTTTCGGCGTAAGAAGATAACGCCTCGCGAAGAGGCAGAATGCGGCTCTCATCACACCCATCAAGTAAAATTGAAAGGTTTAGCAATCCATTAAAGACAAATTGCTTGATATCGACCACATTCCAACCGGTCTCAACGATGAACGCCAGAGTTTCAGCAAGAATCCCTGGCCGATCTTGTGCAGAAATATGAATATGTAGCTGGCTGGAGGAAAGAGACATAAGTCAGTTCTGCGGCTTGTAACGCCACCCGTCCCTTTTTTTGCAGGTCCAGCCTTCATGGACTTGGAAGGTAGCCAGATTCACCAGCGTTTCGGAGTTAAATAAAGAGATGAGGCCTTCTCCGTTGATTGAGTTTTCTTTCAGGTGTAAACGCTTGAGTTTACCTAAATGTTTGGCCTTGGCCAGGAACTTCAAACCTTCATCACTAACGCTGTTCTGATTGAGATTCAAATACTGGACATTTTTCAAAAATGCACATTCGACCATATCCTGGACTCCCCGGTCTCCGAGATTATTATCATCCAAATCCAGCCAACTGATTTCTTCCATTCGAGGTGACTGCCATAATAGACGCGCCTCTTCTGCATTGAGCCCCTTACCGCTGAGCATCAGTTGATTGCCGCGCAAGCGACCTTCAAAAATCTCTTCAACATTTTCAAACCTGCAATTCTCGCTCATCACTCTTCCTTATTAAAACTATAGCTGTTTTCTATATCACGAAGCCTGTAGACCACCAATTCATTTTTTGCGGAGTGCCTCCGCCTGCAAATTGTAATGGCTTTATTTTGCCGACAACGGTCCCTTTAGATCAAAGAACTATTGTTCAATGGCCCTACGCCTAGTAGGCACATATTTTCTATCCTTTAACTGTTTCGGCAGATATTCCTGTTCCACAATAGAGTCGGGGAAATTATGCGGATATTTATAGTCCACTCCATACCCATATTTGGACTTGGCATCCTTATAATGCGTGTCTTTCAAATGATCCGGGACGGGATAAGACAATCCTTTGTTCTGGATATCGTCCAACGCCTGGTCAATGGCTACAATCGCCGAGTTATCCTTGGGTGCTTGAGCCACATAAATCACCGCTTGGGCGAGTGGAATGCGGGCTTCAGGAAATCCCAGTTTTTCCACCGCATTCGCTACCGCTTGCACCAATATAAACGCTTGTGGGTCTGCATTGCCCACATCTTCGGCCGCCGTGATCAGCAGTCGCCGAACAATAAACCTAGGGTCTTCCCCTCCGGCAATCAGTTTTGCCAGCCAGTATATCGCCGCATCGGCATCCGAACCACGCAAACTTTTCTGAAACGCCGAGGCATGGTCATAATGCTCGGACCCTTTTTTATCATAGAGGGTGGCGGCATGCTGAATAATCCCTTCAACAATTTTCAAATCGACTTGCTCTGAGTCTCGTGGTGCGACCACATCATGCACAGCTTCCAGAATATTAAGAGCACGACGAGCATCCCCATTGGCGTGGCTGACCACCATATCCATCGCCTCTGGAGAAATTTCAAGTTTAGAACCTCCCAAACCTTTTTCCTCATCCACCAAAGCCCGGTTCAGAATATCTCTGATTTTTTCACGCCCTAACGATTCCAGACGAAAAGTCTGGCATCGCGAGCGAAGTGCAGGGTTTACTTCAAAAGAAGGATTCTCCGTAGTACTACCAATCAAGCGAACGGTACCATTCTCTATGTGAGGTAGAACAGCATCTTGCTGAGCCTTGTTGAACCGATGAATTTCATCGATGAACAAGACCGTGCCTTTTTGCTTGGCCTTCCAAGTTTGACGAGCCCCTTCAATTATCTTGCGAATATCGGCGACCCCGGCATTCACCGCGCTGATCTCATGAAACTCACTTTCGGTCAGCCGTGCCGCAATCCGCGCCAGCGTGGTTTTACCTGTCCCCGGTGGCCCCCACAAAATGAAGGACAACTTCGATCCAGATTCCACCAAATCCCGTAGCGGCAGACCCTCACCAATTAAATGTTCCTGCCCGGCAAACCTTTCCCAACTTTCAGGGCGTAAGCGGTCAGCCAATGGCGCTACAGGCTTTTCATATTCAGGGAACAAATCCATAGCTAATTTTCAATAGTTCTTAAAAGTCTCGGGCGTTCAGGGAACGGATTCCAAGTCGTAACGGGATATGGGCAATGGCCCAGGTGAGAATAAATATCACTCCATAACATACCTGAACCTCCAGCCCGCCAACGGATTTAAAAAGAAATTTTTCATTCAAATGGACATAAAGTGGACGGGCTCCCAACATTAACATCAAGCCAATATAACTCAATGCTAAAATCATGAACAGCACGCCCCCCGCGCTGGAAGAAATTTCTGAAATATTTTCATGATCGAATTTAGGATACAGAGTACCGAGCCCCAGCCCCAGACCTGTGAGCCCTAAAGTTAACAGGAACACGCCTATAATAGAAAGCCTCATCACATAGGCATCTACCTCCAGTAGCTGATTCGACACCACAACCAATAATTCGGCAATAAATAACAATGGCGGGAAAAACATCCAGAACTTACCCTCCAAAAACTTCTGCATGGTCACCGGTCGGGTGTAAATCTGCCAGAAACATTTGCCCTCCACACTGGCTAAAGTGAACACGAACCTGGATATCAGAGCCGCCATAACAAATCCTACAAGACCAACATTCAAAAGCGAGACCACATCACGCAAAACTTTATTCTCTAAAGGAAGATGCATGATATTAAAAATATAAACACACACCAGAGCGAATAATATAAAGAGTTGCGACCATTGTTCCGGGTCGCGAATAAAAATTTTAATATCCTTGCTCAACAAAGCCTTCGCATGACTGGATATCGGCAGGCTTTGAATAAAGCTTTTCCTTTTAGTCTTCGGTCCCCGCTCCTGCAAAGGGGAGCTTCGGACCTCTTGAACCAGACACCACCCCTCAAAATAGATCCGTGACCCCACCCACAAAAGCACAGCGAATAATCCACTTGCCACCCCCCACAGTGCAAAAGTCTGCTTCAATGGCATTTCCCTTTGCCCATCGATCCAGCCCGAAAGCCCTCGAGTTATCCAGTTACTGGGAAGAAATGGATGGTCGGGGGCCTTAAGGCTCGCAACAAACGCCATGATCTGATCATCCGAAACATCCTGACCAAAAAATTTATCCTGTGACAAAAAACGTAAATACACCACCACCCCCACCAGAAAGAACAAACCCAGAAACGTCAATATCTGATGCGTTTTGTGTGTTGGATACACTTTCATCAATACCATAATCCCCAAAACAGCGAGCAGACAGGGAATAGCTATGAAAGGAGTCAGATTGAAAACAAGATAAAGATAATAGTCCCATGAAACTTCAAAGTATGAGCCGTATGCGGTAAACATAGGTAAGGCAAACAACAAAACCATCCAGGAACTGTTTGCCAGACACTGGAAGTAACGAGCCATGACTATTGAACGGATGGAAATAGGCAGGGAGTGAAGAAATTCCAGATCGCGGGATAAGAAATAAACAGATAGGGAAACTATCAGGCTGGAAAATAAAACCATCACAAATAAAGTGATGAATACCAGGTTGACCAGTTGAATGATCAACTCCTCCCCCAACCTGGAAGGCAACCCATCCAGATAGCGGATCACCCGATGAAAAAACCAGTAGTCGCCAATCACAAACAACGTCCCCAACGTCAAAATTGAAAGCGGGCGCACTATCTGCTTTGACCCGAAACCATTAAAACCATTGGCAAGGGCTACCAGTCTATATCGTAAAAGAAGGCCACCTTGCATTATCGACCCCCTTCTGCATCATGCGACCCTATAATCCATTCCAAAACAGCATAATCCATCCAACGCCGATCACCATGAGGGGTAGCATGCCTTGATATGTATCCCATATGCCCGCCATTTTCGGGTTTATGTAAAGCTACTTTTTCACTCATCGCTACCTGATCAAACAAATAACCCGGAACAAAAGGATCATCTTCGGCTGACAAAATAGTAGTGGGGATTTTAATCCCCGCCAAATAATGTTTGGAACTTGATCGGTCATAATAATCATCAACATCTTTGAATCCGCCTGCTGGAGCGGTATAGCTGACATCGAAACCCCAGATGGTTTTTAAATTTTTTAGCGGATTTAAAGCCGACGGAAACTGTTTCACCAAGGCAACCGCCTGATTTCGAATCAACCTCATATAATACTTATTGAACAAGGCACAACTCCATTTTCTCGAAATGATGTCACTCGCAACCCTTAAGTCGACAGGTGGGTTCACCGCCAGTGCCCCCGAAATATTTTTAGGAACCCTACGTCCTTCACCCAAATATTTTAAAAGGACATTACCGCTCAAGGAAAAACCAACTGGCATCAAAGACTTTTCCGGGTGTCGCTGAACTACAAAATCAATCATTTTTGCCAAGTCATCGCTTGAGCCACCATTCCACATTCGCGGACTCAACCCCATACCAGGCCCACAACCCGATTGATTGATCAGAAACACTCCATAACCCTGCATCCAGAGTTTAGCGGAAATCCGCTTCATATAACCCGATTCGGAACACCCCCCCATACCATGTGCCAATAAGACAATAGGCAGGGTTTTATCTTTAGCCTCGATTTCGTATAAAATGGCCCTGCCCTGGTCATCCAAATGCAACTCATGTCTGATTCGGGGAGGACAAGGCATGCTCTCATCCCGAAGTAGAGAACCAACAATCGTCTGGGCTATGCCTCCTGGTGCACCCCAATGCGCTTTAAATGACTCCATGAACAGGTTGGACTTCAATCTATCTCCTTCGCCAAATCAAGGATGTTCATCCTATAACTTGATGGAATTTTTAAACCCCTATAAGTATCTAACATGTGCTTAAATTTATGATAAATCCAAGGCACTAAAACCTGACATTGACACTCTACTCAAGTATTGTTAAATTACAAAATTCAACCTTCAAAATATATTACCAAAGTGAAAACTGTTAAATCCCTAAAAAAATCCAGTCTAAGCTTCATAGTCTTTTGTCTGACTTTGTTATTTGTCTGCCCGGCTTCTTTTGCCGCTTCTAATAAGGAAGCAAAAACTCATTATCAAAAAGCACTGAAACTGAGTCAGCAAAGAATATGGGACCAAGCAGTAGCCGAGTTCAAGAAAGCCGCCGAACTCGCTCCGCAAGATAGCCTCATTCACGCAAACCTGGGCGTTGCCTTTAGCCAGACCGGAATGTACAAAGAAGCCCTACTCTCTTTTGAAAAAGCCTTGAATTTAGGCTACGACTCTCCCGGCCTACGCTATAACCGGGGGGTATCATTTGCCCGTGTCAAATTGCTCGATGAGGCTGTTCAGGAACTGGAAAAAGCCTTGAGCATGGATAGTCGAATGGTAAAAGCCGAATATGACCTGGGAGTTTTATATAATTTACAGGGGAAACGCGAGAAAGCTCTGGAAAAAGTTGATACTTTGTTCAAAAGAAATAATAAACTTTCAAAAAAACTGTTCGACCAAATTGAATCTGCTTATACAGTGGTTACCGTAGATAATGGAGGGACATTAAAAGGCCGGGTCACGCTTTCCGGTCAGATTCCCAGAGTCCGTTCTTTTCACCTGATCCACGCCCCAAATGTAGAGTTCTGCTCAAGGATCTCAGATGGAAGAGGCCACCGCCTGCTATTCGATTTCACCGTTTCAAAAAACCGGGGACTGAAAGACACCATCATCCATCTGGCAAAGGTTGAAAAAGGCAAACCTTTCACATCGACCGTTGCCGCGCCGGCGAATATGTCATTGGCGCAAAAAATGGCGAAAACCTTATGGTGGAGAATACTGACCCTATCCAGCATGAGATAGCGACCTATGAAGTTCGCAATATTTATTCAGATCAAACCAGCAACCGTCCGGTACCACCAAAATCCAGTCAGGTCCGCAGTATCTTTGCACGCAAAGACGCAGACCATTACATCATCAAATGTAACCTACACCCTTTCCTTCAGACAAATGCATATTTGGTACAAAACCCTTACTTCACCGTATCTGACGCAGAAGGAAATTTCAGCATCGAAAATATTCCACCCGGAACCTATGAGGTGATCGCCTGGCATCCCTTTATTGCCGAGCAAAAAGGCACTATCACTATTCCCGAAAAAGGCGAAGCCAGTTTAAATTTCGATTTTAAAGGGGAAGACGAAAAGAGAAAACTCTATCACGACGATATTGAAGGCTACCGCTTCAACACCTGGTTTGACAGCAAAGAAAAGTTTTATGGTGGAGAACGAGTTGATGACCCTGTGGAAGAATTACAGGCCTTCTGTGACGCTAACCACTTTTGTGGCAATTATAAAGCCCGGGAAAATTAACCTCGCTATTAAATCATCCAACTAGTTAGTAGTTCGCACCACAACCGAATTCAGCTTAAACTTGTTTTTGACCAGGTTTGCCGCCTCCTGTGCTTTCAGTTCATCCACATACCTTCCCAAGAAAACCCGGTGCCAGGTTCCACCTTCATTAGCAAGTTCTGTTTGCATCAAAAATGCGTCGAATCCATTTTTTTTTAGACGCTTTATTAATGCACCTGCGCGTTTTACATCCCGAAACGAACTCACCTGAACAGCATAACGATATGATGCTTTAACTTCAGGGATGACACTTGCTTCAGTTTTGGCGTTCTGCTTATTTTCAGACTTTATGACAGGCTCTAATTTCGCTATTTTTTCAACAGGTGGAATAGCAGCAGGAGTCACCTTGATTTTGGCAGGAACAGTTTTTGTTTTTACAGGTGGCAGAGCCGTCGACATCAACCCGCCCTTGAGATCCACATATTGGGTCATGGTGGGATCTTCCAAGGTCTCAAAAAAAGTATAAACCGGTTTGCGAGATACGGGCTCTTTAACCCTATTGCGAATAGACTCAGGTTTAATAGCCCTCACCTTTACAGTTTCGCTTTCCTGAAACTTACTGATGATTCCCGAAAAATACAATCCTGCACCGGAAGCCACCACAAAAACTGTTACAAGGAAGAGTCTCATAAGTAAATTTTTTGCCAATGATTGCTCATTGCTATCGGTGAGTACGCCCTACATTTTTTCTGGAGATGATATACCCATCAACTCAAAACCATTACGAATGGTGGTTCTCAAAGCATCCAGCAAAAATAGTCGCGCTTGCGTGAGTGACTTATCATCAGAAATAACCCGGTGCCTGCTGTAATAACCGTGAAACCGGGAAACAAGATCAAGCAGGTAATGGGAAATTCGATGCACTTCTAAAGCTCGGGCACTTTTTTCCACTATCTCAGGAAAAGCCAGAATCGCCTGAATAATTGCAAACTCCTCTTCCTCGTTTAGCGGAGAAAGGTCCACTTCAGCAGACTTATTGCAAGTCACGCCTTTTTCTTCAGCAGAGCGAAAGATACTGCAAATACGAGCATGTGCGTATTGAATATAAAAAACCGGGTTATCCGGGGTTTCCTTTTTAGCCAGCTCCAAATCAAAGTCCAGATGCGTGTCAGAACTACGCATCAGGAAAAAATAACGGGCCGCATCAACCCCAACTTCACTCACTACATCCGCCAATGTTTCAAACTCGCCAGATCGGGTAGACATAGAAACTTTCTCTCCTGCTCGCAGGAGGCTGACAAACTGGACCAGAAGAATTTTAAAGATTTTCTTGTCATAACCCATCGCCTCCAGAACCGCTTCCATACGAGGCACATAGCCATGATGATCGGCACCCATCAGGTTGATGAGTTTTTTGAATCCGCGATTGATCTTGTTCTGGTGATAGGCGATGTCTGAACAAAAATAGGTCCGCTCACCTGTTTGTTTCACGATGACCCGATCCTTGTCATCATCAAAGGCAGAAGACTTCAACCAGACAGCTCCATCTTTTTCATAGATATGGCCCTGGCCTTTCAACCAGTCAACAGCCTTCTCTACCGACTTGTCTTCGTAAAGGGATTCTTCACTGAACCAGTTATCAAAACTCACCCGGAACTCAGAAAGATCTTTTTCAATTCCCTTAAGGATATTGTCTTTCGCAAACCTCCTAAAAAAAGGAACACACTCTTCTTCGGACTTATTTAAAAACTCATCACCTTTCTGGTCAATAATTTCCTGGGCAATATCTTTAATATAGTCGCCGCGATAGTGATCTTCGGGGAACTCAATCGCCTCGCCCTTCAGCTCACGGTAACGTAGCCAGGTGGAACGGCCGAGAAAGTTCATCTGGTTTCCTACATCATTGATGTAATATTCGGTGCTCAAATCATACCCAGCTTTTTTCAATATTCTTGACAGGGAATCTCCAACAGCTGCGCCTCTGCCGTGCCCAACATGCAAGGGTCCTGTTGGATTAGCACTGACAAACTCGATCATAACCTTAGTGCCCTGCCCGGCATCAGAACTGCCAAAACCTTCTCCCTGCGCAACAGCATTCCGCAACCGTTCAAGAAAAAATTCCTGAGACATTTTGATATTGATGAATCCTGGTCCGGCAACTTCAGCCTTACTTAAGTCGTTACTTTTAAGGTGACGGGTAACGCTTTCGGCAATTGTTTTAGGATTCTTGCGTTCACTCCGTGCCAGCGTCATGGCAATATTGGTTGAGAAGTCTCCCATTTTTTCGTCCTTGGGCTTTTCCACTACAATATCAGGGAACGAGGAAAGCTCTAGTTCACCTGCCTGCTGAGCTTTTACCAAAGCATCATGAATAATTTGTTTAATCGCAGTTTTCATTCAGGATTTATCTTTAAAAATGTCATGAATAATAGGGGGAAACAGGGGGCAGATATCAGGCAGGCAACGGGACTAGTCTTTCCGATTGCGAACAGCTTCCACTTCTTTTTCCATTTCTTCTTCCAGTGTTTTCTTGTCCGATCGAAACTGTTCTTCCAGTTCAAATTTATGAGTTTCAATATCTTCAGGGTGGATTCGATCCGGCAACCTGCGGATCTTGTCTTGAGAGGTGACATCCCGATCGGCAATTCTAGCGGTATATTCTTTTCTTATCTCAGCGATTTCCAGTTTTTGTTTTTTAGTCAGCTTTTTCTGGCTTTTAAGCTCTGGAGCCAGCTTATCAGAGCGTTCCAGACTCAATTCCCAAGCACTTTTCAGTCCCGACATTCCTAATCCCTCAAAAAAGTTTAACTAATTAATTATAAAGGAATTATAAAACAGACTCAATAGACATATCGCACTGTCTGGCACTGAGATTCAGATAAAAAGTCTATTTTTTAGCGTGAGGACAGAACGGGGTTAAAGTCGGAGAGTTTAAAAACATAGGTCTGCAAAATATGGCCTTCTTGCTTGAGAGTCTGATCAATGCGGTGAACCCACCAAATCCCCTTAAACTTTTTGTAGGTATAGCGTGTGACTTCCAAATATTCTCTCTCATCCACCTCGAAACGGGTGCGGGTTTCAGAAATAGCAGGCTTTCCCTCCAGCCTTAAATAACTGAACTCGCCTTCCACACTTTGTGGTGAGCGCGATTGCTTAAAACGCAATTTCCTAACGACCCACTCTTTGGCATCGACCAGAAGTTTATAGTCTTGATCAGAAGATACTTGGGTTAGTTCTACAACAAGCTTATTCCTCTCCATTTTATGAACCTTACCAGCAAAGCTAGAGAATTTTTGCTGCAACGTAAGAGGAATGATTGGTTCACTAAACGGACTGATCTGCTGGATCAACGCCTGAACAAGGTCTCCAGACAAATGCTCCTGACCTTCTGCCAGCTCAAAGCGACCCAACCCACTAGGGGAACCCAACTTCCAAATGAAATTAAAATCCGGTTTACGCAGGAACTTCCCAGAGCCGGAAGCAATGTCCAACTGCTCCCATTGTACCCGGACAGAAAGACTTTTCAATCCCTGCGACTGAGGATAGTAATAGTTTTGGTCTAACTTGGAAAGAACTGAGTTGAGGGATTGGCCCCAGGCAGAACTTATGAGGATTCCCACAAGTATTGGAACAATTACAAAAGAGATTTTTAATCGAAGCATGTAATCAGTGTTGAACCTAGTCTTTAAGCATGGAGACTTGGTCTACCAACGGCAAGTCAACGTCATTGCTCTTAAGAGACAGAAACAAGTCCTGCGAATCAATGCTATCCCAGGTTCGAGCACCTGAAGCATAACCACGGATTTTACCCTCGCCATCAATCAGATAGCTGGTTGGAAGTCCCATGACATGATATTTCTTCCTGACATTTTGGTTCTGATCCAGAAGAACGGGGAAGGTCAAATTGTTTTTCTCCACGTATTTCTGAATCCTGTCCTCGTTCCACCGATCAATAGAAACAGCCAGCACTTCCACCCCGTCTTTCCCTAGAGAAGAATAGAGGTTTTGCATAGAAGACATTTCTTCCCGACATGCGCCGCACCAAGTGGCCCAGAAATTCAACAACACAACTTTCCCGTTAAAATCAGAAAGCTTAACATCTTGTCCTTTAAGATTTTTCACCACAAAATCGGGTGCAAGCTGGGAAGTTTTTGGTGGTACCACTCCCATCTTGTCAAAAGAGTCATGTTCCGCATAGGCCGCTACAGGCAACCATGCCAACATCATTATCCATACCAGAATTGACTTCATGAGTAATTCCTCATTTTGCGTTCCTGTGTAAGTAATTTCGAATCAATTCTTTTTCCTGATCCGGAAATGCGATATTTTTTTCCTGCATAAAATCATCCATCATCACCAAGAGCTGGTCCCATTGCTCTGGAGTATGCCTTGTCACACCTGGCAATCCATGACACTTAGTACACCGTTCTTGATACAACCTTGCACCGGGACTCTTCGGTTCAGGAATCGTTTGAGTCCCGGCACAAGATATTAAAAACACAGACACCAAAATCATTGGTAATACTTTGAGCATTTCTAGAAGCCCAGTGATTTAGGTGGATTGAAACCTTTATAACGCCTGCTGTTCTTTGTTGGAACTTCAGCGTAATAAGTGAACTGAACCATCCAGTTATCCGCCAACTGTGGACCATTCAAGTTTTGATGAATCGGAACACTGGCCGTCAATTCCATAATATGCAAAGGAATGGGTTGGAACTGAACTCCCAAACCAAAATGCAGCTTATGTCCGCCATAATTGTCAGGATCGTACAAGGGGCTAATAAGACCACCAGTCGACAACAAACCATTTCGACCCGCTCCTAAAAACTTTCCATCATTTGCCTCATCGCTGAACTTCCCCTCGTACCAACCATTTAACTGAGCATGAACAACCACCTTGTCATGAACCTGTTTCATCGCATACAAATCATAACGTAACTCATCCGCCCGACTATAGCCCTGCTCATTATCATAGATATGGGCTTCCAACTGGGTGTTGAACCCCCACCAGAAAGGATCGCGCGAGCCTTGATAGGTCAAACCAATGATCGGATCAACTGTTCCGCTACCCAGTTGCATCTTATATGGAAGAAGTGATCCATTAAATAAATCATTAGTATGATTGCTGAACTTCTTGTTGATTGATCCAGATGGAAGCGATAAACCAAACAAAACCGATACCTGTTTTGTGGGAACAAGATTATCATTTTTATAGGCTCGATATTTACCCAGCAAGGTCACATCTCCAACCCCACCGGAAGTCATCGTAAAATCATTCCCATTTCTTATATTCATATGCATGGTATTTTCGATATAACTTGCCATGCCCATCACAGCAAAATCATCGGAGAAAGAGTATGCGGCACCAATCATAGTCATATACATTTGCATATCAGTAGGAAGGGCAGGATAAGTATTACCATTGGCTGGACCTGAAATTTCTTCATTAGAAATATCATTCGTACCATCACGAAGTGGACCCATTTCCATAATCATTTGGCTGAGCTTGAACCGGAATTCCTTGGGCTCAGGGATACCTCCCCCCATAATATTGAGTGGCATATTGCCACCACAATGGGCACAACACAGCCCTATATAAGCCTGGGCTACAGAGACCCAAGTCAACATGATAATGCTGAAAAACAACACAACTTTGCTCTTGAACATAAAACTCCTCCAGTGAAAACAGAATTAAAAATAGTAAGACTATTGAAGGTGTGACAGACAAACGGTTCAGAACAACTCACGCTCGGGTGAGCGCACTACCGCTTTAATTTCAGCCTGTCAAAATGTTCAGATGTGTTGTGGGGGATGATCGATAGATCGAGGGTAGTTCTGGCTTAGGATATACGAAGGTGGTTTTATTCTCGAACAAAGTTGCAAAGGAAAAAAACCATCATGATTTATGTCTTTAAATAAATTTTTGGCTATAGATGCACCAGAAGCATTAGCAGTCTCTGACGAAGAACCACAATCAGAGCGAATCATTTGCCCGGCGTTTTCCCCGCTCCGAACTTTATGAGGGCATGGGGTATTTAATAAATGCTGGTGCATGCTTAAAAGGCAATGTAAGGGCTCATATTTTTGGATTTTATCAAAGGGCGACACATCTGCATGGTGATGATGCGAAGACCCAGCCTGCGCTACGGAAGCCAATAAAAAGAAAGCACCGAGCATGAGCAAGGTCTGAAATATTCGGATATTTGGTCGCAAGCCCATAAATTTCTAAACCCTTAAAAATCAGCTAAAGATAACTCATTAAACCCTATTTAGCTTAAAACTTCAACTGTGATTCAAAGAGATAACAGGTTTTGAGCCTTAAAACAACTCTTACCCCTCCACACTTCACCCTATTCACAGCATCTTAAATAAGCACCCTTAAATAGATACTTTTAAATATTTTTTATTCCTTCAATAGGTAATACACTCGTAATGGTTTGTTTTATTTACTCCTGTTTGCTATTCTTAGCTTTGATATGGAAACACCAAAACGAGAACCTCTAATAAGAGAATTAAAAGATTATCTTATCCACTTAAAAGACGTGGGATATACAGAAATCCCCTGCGAGGCGGAATTGTTTGCCAATGTCCAACAAGGGACGGCGCAACCTTCCCAATCACCCAACGAAATGGCTAAAAATAAATCTCTGAAAGCTGTACAAAAAGAACTGGGAGACTGCACCCGCTGCAAGCTTTCAGAAACAAGAAAGAATATCGTATTCGGGTCAGGAAACCCAAATGCCGATCTAGTATTTGTCGGAGAAGGACCGGGAGCCGATGAGGACGAGCAAGGGCTCCCTTTCATAGGCCGAGCCGGGAAAAAACTGACAGAGATCATTGAAAAAGGTATGGGCCTGAACCGGGAAAAAGACACCTATATCTGCAACATCGTCAAGTGTCGCCCGCCAGGCAACCGCGACCCGGAAACTGAAGAAATCGAAGCCTGCAATCCTTTTCTCATTCAACAGTTACAAGCTATCAAACCCAAAGTCATTGTCGCTCTGGGCAAACCCGCATCTTCCACACTTCTGGGAAGGTCTGTGCCGATCACGAAGGAACGCGGCACCTGGCATGAATATGCAGGCATCAAGTTAATGCTCACTCTTCACCCGTCCTACCTGATACGGTTCTACACTCTGGAAAATCGTAAAGCAGTCCATGAAGACATGAAAAAAGTTCTTAAAGAGCTAAAGAAATGAAGTCGGCAGGGGAAAGCCTGAGTCGGCTCAGAAAAAATATTGAGCAAGTTATTTTTGGTAAAAGCGAAACCATTGACCTCGCTATCACCTGCCTTCTAGCCAAAGGTCATCTGCTTATTGAAGACGTTCCCGGAGTAGGCAAAACATCCCTGGCCCATTGTCTTGCCAACTCACTGCACTTGGATTTCAAACGCATCCAATTCACAAACGATCTCTTGCCCGCAGATATCACCGGCATTTCCATTTACGACCAAGAAGAAAAATGTTTTCACTTTCAAAAAGGTCCCCTGTTCGCAAACATTGTTCTGGCTGATGAAATTAATCGCTCCACACCGCGCACCCAAAGTGCCCTGCTGGAAGCAATGAACGAAAAACAAATTTCTGCCGACAACAATACCTATATTCTTGACGAGCCCTTCATGGTCATCGCCACCCAGAACCTGATAGAAAGCCAGGGGGCCTACCCTCTGCCAGAATCGCAGTTGGACCGTTTCATGTTTTATATGTCCATGGGCTATCCTTCGCAAGATGACGAACGACGGCTATTACAGGAACAATCTACACGGCCCGGCCCAGCAAGCGTGCAAACCGTTCTGGAAAAAGAAGAAGTTTTAAAACTTCAGGCTCTGGTCGATACCATAAAAATAGAACCCGTCTTGACCGACTACATCCTCAACATCATCACAGCAACTAGAGAATGCCCCGACCTCGCACTGGGCGTGAGTCCGCGTGGAGGCTTGATCTTTCAACAAGCACTTCGGGCCTGGGCATTGGTCAGCGGACGAGATTACTGTACTCCTGATGATGTCAAGCATCTGGCCGTACCGGTATTGTGTCACCGGGTCATTCCTCAGTCTCACAACCTGTCGCACAAGAGACGTTTCGCCGATACCGCTGCCATCATCCAGCAGATTTTAGAGCAAGTCTCCGTGCCCGTTTAGCTTGGAAACGTGTTGAAATGACCAGCACCCGTTCCCTTTTCACTATTGCCCTGCATAATCGTACCCTGCAACTGACTCGAGAAGGTTTGGGCTTCATCATTATTTTGATCGGGGTAGGACTTGGCGCGATCAACACTGGCAACAATCTTTTATATCTGATCCTGGCAATGTGTTGTAGTTTTATCGTCGTCTCTGGGATTCTGTCTGAAATGAGTTTAAAAAAACTCAGCGTTCAGGGCGAAGCACCTGCTTTTCTCTATGCTCGGGAGCACGGTGTTCTAAAACTAAAACTCAGTAATCACAAAAAATGGGAACCTTCTTACTCCATTCGCATTAAACCGGCTCAATCCCGTCAACCTTTCACACTAGAACCCGAGCCCTATTTCTTTTTCATTCCCTCCGGGTCAACCATTGATAAACAGGTGATGCTGACAGCACAAAAACGCGGACATTTAAAAATAGCCACATGTCGACTGGCAACCCGTTTCCCTTTCGGATTTTTCTATAAAACCAAAACCATCCCCTTTAATTTAGAGGCTGTGGTTTTCCCTGCTATTCATCCAATTAAACTTCCCGATCAATCAGAGACCGGAATAGAAGGAGAAGGTAGCGTGCAACCAAGAGGGGAAGAACTGCATGCGGTGAGAGAATTTCAGCCCGGCGATTCATTGAGCTCCGTACACTGGAAATCTTCAGCCAAGACAGGCAATTTGAGAGTAAAAGAGTTTCAGAGTCACAACCTGCAAAGTTATACAGTTTTTTTGACCCTGACCAACCCCACTACAAACCAGCCGATTCAAGAAGACGTTCTGGAAGAACGCGTGAGCGAAGCCGCATCGTTGATCTACCACCTCATACAAAGAGGTCATGAAGTGAGCTTGAAAACAGAAGAGACTCAATCTACCTTCGGCAGTTCCGAAAAACATTTAATGGATCTGATGTATTCGCTGGCTTTTATTGAACGACTAGGTGAGAAGAACGAGTGAAGACTATAGGGGAGAAAAGAAGGAGGGGAATTCAGGCGGCTAAACGATCTTTTCTCACAGAATCGTTTAGCTCAGTCCTGAATTCCTTCTTGGATCTCTCGCGATCATAGGCTTTCTTGTTATCTTGTTTTTTTACATGATAACGTTTGCTTTGCAGTTGTTTCACCACAAAGTCTACTGGTTTCTTTATAATTTTCATAAAGCACCTCCTGCTAAGTTAATAAACTTGGGTTATTTATTAAGTTTAAACCTGCAGAATCGCGTTGTCAAACGGTGAGATAAGGCAAACCCCTCCGACCCACCTTCGTGGAAGGGGAAGCAAAACTTTCTTACCTCTTCAAAATACTTTGGGAAAAGTATTTCTTTGGGATTTCAACATCAAATTTGATGACATCAAACTTATAGGTGGTCTGGGTGTTTTCTTTGAGCATATCGCGGAATACCATCGTGCGGGGGAACAAGCGCTCACCGATTTGTTCGTAGTCCTTAAACATGATTCTCTTAAGTAGTTTTCCACTTTTGGCAAAGCGTTCCTCTTTCAAGACAGTCTTCCTCTTCGGGCTAATCCAGACTTTGCGGGTCTGGTAAGTTGTCTTCTTATCTCGTGCAACCAGTTTCAAAATCGCACACCGAGTACCGGAAAGTTCCTCGAAGCCTTCATGAGTAGCAGAATAAGAGCGGCTCAACTTGTGGTCTTCCATCATATCTTCATAAGAAAGGTCACTGCCCATCATTGACTGTCGCAGAAGATGACCGGCGATCAATATCTTTCGGTCTGTGCGTGGGGTATACATCCAGAGCTTACCGGCGATCTTGAGCATTTTAGTGCCCTTTTCACGAGCTGGAGATTTGTAATGGCTGTAAGAACGATCCACGCCCTCCATCCACGAGTCCTGAACCAGGGTGCGGACTTTACGCCCATTGTCGATGATGAGCCGCCCGGTAATAAACTTGGTGTTGGCCCACAAATTATCGTCCACCTGCTCCAGCAGTTTTTGGGCATCTATCTCTTCTGCGTGGCATGGTGTCACAAGCATATAAATACAGACCAGAGCAGATGCGATTTTGTTTCTCATAAATATCATTTTACCCCGCTTCCAATTCGCGGAACAAGTTAGCTTCCGAGCGTTGAAAAATTGCCATACTGGCGACAAGTGTGCCGGCAACACTGGCAAAAACTCCAGGCACGATTCCCTGGATAAATCCCCCCACCGTCACACGCGCCCGCACCACATCGTTGATCATCAACCCGGTTTGAGCGAAACTGTCGCCCATATTTAACCCCACTTCCTGAAGGTACCATGCAAACGACCCACCGAATAACGACCCGACAACCGAACCAAGAAAACCTATCCACAGACCTTCTATTGCCAGAGTCATGATCACCCGCCAATGAGGTTCGCCAAAAGCCAGGCGCAGCCCCATTTCTCCGTAACGATGGATGCCGCTTAGAATACCGGCATTCCATAGCACCAGAACCATGAGGAAGGTGAAAATTCCCACTACGAATCCTTTAATCACTCGGAACTTATCCATGATCGCCCCAATATTTTGCTGGTCACGAATGCTGAGTACAATAGGGGAATCGTCTTTCGCCCAATCCTTTGGTGGGGTCCAGTCAGCCAAACTCGCACTTATGCTCCCTTTGATTTCTTCATAGCGATCAAAATCGGTGCTAGGTGGGAAATAGCCTAGCCAGTCGGTCACCATATCTTCCATATAAAAAGTATTCTGTGCGTCGACCAGATCAATCAGCACCATCTTCTTATCCATGGCGGTGATCCCAAAGCGGACAAGACCTGAAATTTTATAGTTATCGGCCACCATCCCGCCATCGAAAGACTGTCCGAGTAAAGTGATGGATTGCCCCACCGAAGCGTCAAGAACCTCTGCCAGTTGAACTCCCATCAACATTTCATTGACCCCTTTAGGAAGGGTTCCTGCAACGAGAGATGACTTTAATCGAAGCCTATCTATTTCATTGGAGTTTGGAGACTTTAAATCCAGCCCCATTCCCACTACTGGTGTTTGCGAGCGAGTTTCACCCTGTTCATCGGGCACATCCAAAATCGCACCCCAACGAATTCTCGGTGCCCAGTCCACTTCCGCTTTAGAGTTCTTCAACAACCATTCACGTGTTTCTCTTTGGCTGGCAAGAGCACGGTCCAATGGACGTAAATGTTCCTCATCATAAAAAGCTTTATTCACCAGACGTAAGTGGCCTGAGTCCAGATTGGCGGTCATGTCTATCATGCCCATGAAAACCCCCTCCATGAACCCAACTAAAGCCACCACTAATGCCACCCCAATCGCCACGACGCTAAAAGGGAATAAAAATCGGGCTTTGTCACGCATCAATCCTCGAAACCAAAAACTGATCAAGTGATCGCCCTCCCCCTCAAAGCCAGAGTCGGGTCCAGCCGGATGATTTTCTTCACCGGCACCCAAGCTGAAGCAATGATCAAAGCAAAAACAATGAGAACTGAAACTAAAATTTCTCGCGGCTGGTAATCTGGGTAAATAGTCTCTCTTATTGGAAACGACGCTTCACTTAAATGCGACACATCAAAACCAACACCTTGAAACCAGATAAAAAAAGGCACTCCCAAAAACAACGCCAACACCAGGGCCCAAAAAGCCGCGAGCACACCCTCCAAAGTAAATATTCTTACAATCCGCCCAGGCGCCATGCCCAACGCCATCAAGGTCCCAATTTCTTTCTGCCTTTTAAAAATATTCAGGATCTGCGTGTTGAACACACTCGTGCAGACAAGGACCATCAATATTCCCCAAAGAATTTTAGAGTTGATTCGATCTTGACGCAAAAGAGCCAGCAAGTCGGACATGAGTAATTCAATGCCATGAAACTCGAACCCCTGCACAGGCCCCAGAAACTCACGCACCGCCACCCAACTCACTTCATTTTCACGATCTGTCATGGTTCTTAAATGGTCTAACCGTAACCAGACAACTCCATCATCGACTCGTGGATTGATGATGTCTCCCACATCAACGATCAACACATCACGAGCATCCACTGCACCGCCTTTATCTCGCCATTTCAAAACCACCGTATCGCCTTTTTTCAAATGCGCTTTGCGGGCCATTTTGACTCCAACAACAGCAGGGATCACATCTCTCAACTTGTCGTCATACAACTTCAAACCTGCTAACGGTAAACTAAGAAGAGACTGATCCATTTCAATACCACGCAACTGCACCGGAAATAATCGGCGGTTTGGATATAACTGGCCCTGTTGGACTAATACTTCAGCCTTGTCAGTTTTCGGAAGACTTGCCAATACAGGTGGCACAGTCATGGTGAAATCTTCCCACTCTGTGGGAGTTAGAATATCGAGACCGGGAACTCGGTAATGACCTCCACCAACATCTGTCGAGACCAAGTTTCGCGTCGCTTGTGCCTGAAATCCATTTAACAAAGACAGCATGAAAATAAGAGCGATGATGGAAAGTGCCGTCACCAGCACATTCAAAAAAGCTCGCAATCCCTGGCGGTAGAAGTTCTTATTGGCAATATCCCAATTCAAGATTCTATCTCCTTGCCATTTCTACGCTTGTCCCAGCTCACCCTGCCGTCTTCCAGTCGAACTTCTCTACGAATATATCGAGTCACCCTTTCATCATGTGTCGAAAAAATCACTGCCGCTTTGTACTCATGATTGAGTTCTTGCATCAACTCTAGAATCTGGCGCGAGTTCTCCGAGTCGAGGTTAGCTGTCGGTTCATCTGCAAGAATCAGCAAGGGGTCTTTGACCAATGCTCTGGCTATCGCTACGCGCTGGCATTGCCCGCCTGACAACTGCGCCGGTTTTTTATTAACCTGATCTTCCAGGCCTACCTTGGCGACCATTGCATTAACCCGTTCTCTAACCTCACTCTCTTTTTGCCCGTTCAGAATTAATGGAAAAAGAACATTTTCATAAACCGAATAAACAGGAAGCAGGTTATAAGTTTGGAAAATGAATCCAATGTTTTCCCTGCGGTATGCCGCCAATTGATCCCGGCTCATTTTTTCAAGATTGGCCCCTTTGAAAATAATGTTCCCTGTTGTTGGTCGGTCCAGACCTCCTATCAAATTCAACACGGTAGTTTTCCCAGAACCCGAAGGGCCTACAAAGGACATAAACGCACCTGCGCCCACTTCCAAACTAACATCGTTTAAAGCGGTGAAGTTTTCCTCGCCGACTTGATACACTTTGCACACCCGTTCGAGTGTGATTAAAGTTTCACTCATTTTATAAATATCCCAGAAAAATAACCTACCAGAGTCAACCCCACAAAAGACTCCGTTCCATTAAATGATTCAGTCTTGCGAAACAAGCGTCCATCTTTTTTTCCCGTCTTCACGGTTCCCCCTACCCGGCCATGAGCGTAAAGAAATAAAGCATCGGTCAGCGCATATTCAACTTGTGGGACCCACTGAAAACTTTTATCCCGTAAATCATAGAGCCCAAACACCTGCCACTTAAAATCTATCCCTACCGGCTGGTCAAAAGAAATGCCAATTTGCTGAAAAGTTCGCTGTCCCTTTGCATCAAGCAAGGTAAAGTCTTTTTGCTGGGTAGAGATAAAATACTCCGCCAACACATGCAAACCTTCACCAATATCAAAAGTATAGTCCACTCCCAAAACAGTGTCGAATCGAACCGGTGAGGAAGTCTTCATTTCTATATCCAAACGACTTTCATTCCAGAAGCCAAATTCACTTTCTCCTTTTATATGATATCCCATCTGGACCATTTCCTGATCAAAACCGGGTAAATCCTTCAAATCAGACTCTGGATGATATTGGAACACAACACCAACTTCGGCATCCTCCAGTAACATTTCCCCGCGCATTCCAACAATCATGGCACTGTCTTTTTTTGCAGGGACTATCCACCCTTCAATAAGAGCCGTGTCAGACTGGAACTGAGTAATGCGAACTCCATCCACCCCTCTGGTCTGAGGAATAACGCCGGTCACATTTCGGGTGTCAAAAAGTCCAAGCGGACGATAAATAGTCCCAGAGCCAAAAAGAATTTTTTGCCGCCCGCCTCTGATTTTCAAGTTCCCATTATCCAAGCGAAGCCAGGCGCGGAAAAAATCCACATCCGTTTCCGGGAAAAATCTCGACTGTACGCTTGGGCCATCGGCCTGCCTCGCATCCGCAGATAATTCATAGTCGAGAACCCAACCCTCTTTTTCAATCAGGTTCCCCAGTAGCCCCAGTCGTAATTCTAATTCACTATCGAAATCTTTATGGAAATAAGGGCTCTCAAACACAAATTGACTGCCAACTCTAAACCTACCCTCAAAACTCGAATCAAAAGCCCACAAGGTAGAATCAAACAGAAAGAAAAATGTCAACAGGAGCAATAGCTTTATGAAGTTTTTGTTCAATTTGCTCAGAGTACTAATGGGGTTTAAAAGGGAAAGAATGATCTAGCGTTATAGCCAGAATCAATGGAGCGATGAAATTAAATTATTAACCAATCCATTATATAGTATGTAACCCCTTTTACAATCAGGTCAGGCCTGATCAGGCTGGTGATTCCTGCGAGGTAGAAGTGCGGCGCTTTCTCACGCGGACAGTGCTCCCGTTATCCATATATTCCATACCATCAAAGTGAAAACGACTTAAAAAGATCCCCTTACATTCAAGGTCAAGTGGATTCATGCCATCACATTCACGAAATATCTTTTCCCAGTCAAAGCCTTGGCCCTGATCGCTGATGATCCACTCAAAATACACATCATCGGATTTATAAGTTACTTTTACTGTTCGCCTAGCAATGAGGGGATCAGACATTTTTTTTTCGCGTAACATTTTCAATCCTTTTTCACCCTTCAGAAAAGCTTCAGCCCACTCTTCAGAAGTGATTTCAAGGTTTCCATTTTCTATGGCATTGGTCAAAAGCTCCGTAAGTCCTAATTTCGTATTGAGGATTTCTTTTTCATCTAGCGAACCTGATGTCGATTTCATTAGAAGGTTGACCATATCAGGTATGTCTTCCACAGTGCTTTGCAGGGTCAGAGTGAAATGGGTTTTGATCTCCTCCGAATCTATTTCAGGCATATCGACAGAATGACTTTGATTTATGAGGCTGGAGCATTTGTGAATCAGCGGTAGAAGGTCCTTGTGGCGGATAGGTTTTTTGAGGTAATTATTAGCACGATAACGAAGGGCTTTGATGGCGTATTCCTCGCAACCAAAAGCTGTGCACATGATCACAATTACATTGCTGTCAAGTTTGCGTATTTCCTTCAACATTTCCAGACCGTCCATTTTCGGCATCCTTATGTCTGAAAGAACCATATCAGGATTAAACTCTTTAAACGCTTCCAGTCCACTCAAACCATCAATAGCAACCCTAACTTCAAAACCTTGACTTTCTACTGTATCCAGTAAAAATTCTCGCGATGCAGAATCATCTTCAACAATTAAAACTTTCATTTATAATCCACTCCTCTACCCCGCTTCAAATATCGATCTAGAACTTGGAATAACTCTTCAGACTGAATCGGTTTCGATACATGCTCCACGCACCCTGCAGCGTAACACCTTACCTTCTCCTCCTCACCCGCACTGGCAGTTAGAGCGATGATTGGAATATTTTTTAACTCAGGAAATTCTTTTATTGCTTGAGTGGCTTCCAATCCATTCATCACCGGCATTCTAATATCCATCAGAATGATATCCGGGTTGCAGGTTTGAGCCAGATTCACAGCCTCCTGTCCGTTGGTCGCAACAAAAACCTGATGGTCATGCAGACTCAGAATATCGAGGATCATTTTCAAGTTTACCTCGTTATCCTCTGCCAGCAAAATTCGTCGCGCTGATGTACTTTTCAACGAGGAGGAGAGCTCGTTGCGTTCTGTCTCATCAACCGATTTCTTTTCATTCAAGGCCTCATGCGGCAAAGTGAACCAGAAAGTGCTTCCCTTACCTCGCTCACTCTCAACACCGACAACTCCATCATGCAGTTCAACAAGGCGCCGGGTTAAAGCAAGACCAATCCCGGCACCACCAAGGTCTTCATCTCGCTTGCGATCTACCTGATGAAATTCGTCGAAAATATGTTCCAACTCACCAGCATCAATACCAATCCCAGAATCAGAAATGCTGATCCGGTCACAAGAAGGTTCGCGGACAAATTTTAACTCAACCAAGCCCTCTTCAGGAGTGAACTTTAAGGCATTAGACAGGAAATTTAGAAGGATTTGTTTGAATCTCTTTATGTCGCAAGTCAACATCTCCAGGTCAGGGTCGATATGAGTCTTAAGCACAATTTTTTTCTGCTCAAACTGAGATCCCATCAACCCTAAAACAGACTCCATACAATCTTTAGCGCGATAACTATCAATGAATATACCCAGTTTACCTGCATCAATTTTTGCTATATCAAGAAGGTCGTTGATCAGGTCCAAAAGATGCTTGCCACAGTTATCGATTTGCTTGACATAACCCGATTGTTTAACATTGAGGGGACCAAAATGTTGTCCGTTTAACAAATCAGTAAAGCCCAGAATACCGTTGAGCGGAGTTCTCAACTCGTGACTCATATTAGATAGGAAGTGAGACTTTGCCTGGCTGGCATTTTGGGCTCCTTCCTTTGCTAGAATCAGTGCTTCTTCGATGACTTTTCGTTCCGTAATATCCCTCACGATACCTACAAAAATCGATTCTTTATTCAGGATCATTTCGCTCACTGCCAAGTCCAGGGGAAAGAGAGAGCCATCTTTTCTTTGACCAACTACTTCCCGCCCACGCCCAATAATTTTGGACACACCGGTTTCCAAATAATTATTGAGATAACCATCATGTTGGCTTGAATCAGGTTCAGGCATGAGCATGCTGACGTTTTCCCCTAGCAACTCTGACTCTTCATAACCGAAAATCTTCGCCGCCGCCGGGTTGGCCGTCTCCATCAAACCATGCTCGTTGATAGTAATGATCCCGTCGATGGCATTATTCATAATAGTCCGAACACGTGTTTCGCTTGCCTTTAAGGCCGTTTCTGATGCCTTGCGCTCCACAACGCGACCGAGCAAAGTCCCTATACTGGACATGATCTCCAATAATTTTTCATCGGGCCTCACCGACTCAGTGCTAAAGAATTCCATGACTCCGACCACATCGTTACCCGTTAAAATCGGAAACGCAAAACCAGCTCGGACTCCGATGTTTTCCACCAGTTTTGCACGTGGAAAATTATCGTCTTGGGTGACATCAAAAATCCATGCAGGCTTGCCACTTTTCAAAACACGGCCCGGCAACCCAACGCCAGCTTTTAAGGGCGATGCTTCTGTAACCTTACGGAAGGCCTCGAACCGTTCTGAATCCGACTGATACCAGATGGTTGATGGGATAAGAGTGTCTTTTGAGTATTCATCCACAAAATACATATGCCCCACGGGCCAGTCTGAATCCTTACAGATTCTCTCCAAACTATCCCGCATGGCGTCTTCAAAAGATTTCGATTGATTCGCGGAAACGGCAATGTCTTTATTCAACTGGATGAAGGAACTTTCTTTTTGCAGGAGCTGATTGGAAATTTTCAGTTGCTCTGTCCGCTTAGCCACCCGTTCCTCAAGTAGGTGGCGATAACTTTTCAGTTCCTCATCCACTCGCTTGCGTTCTGTGATGTCGCGCAGAATACAGACGTAAAGGGAGTGGCCTTCCAGCTTCATTGCACTCACTGCCACTTCAACAGGAAAAATACTTTCATCCTTGCGTTGACCACTAACCTCTCCCCCTATTTTGCCTATACTCTGAATGGTTTCCTTTAAGTCTTCAGAACAAAAGGAATCATCGCCAAACTCTTGTTCAGGAGCACGAAGTAATAGTGAGATATTTTGGGTGATGGCCTCGCTGGCCGAACACTTGAACATGCGTTCTGCCGCCGGATTGAACGACTCCATGACTCCATTTTCATCTATGGTAATAATCCCATCCGTGATGTTGTCGACCATGGCAGCAATGAGTGCCTCGTCCTTTTCCATTTTTGCTGCCAATTGCTCAAAACTGTGTTCAGCAATATTCAAACCAACACGTTCTTCTTTTTGGCTGACCCGCAAAGGAAATATTCGGTTGATCAGAGTGAGTAGCCCATAACTAACGCCAAAAGACCAAGCGAAACAAACCCCTACTCCTGTCAATTGAACCAAGAACTGATCCCATCGGCTCAAACCTGTCCCCCAAAGTTCAGTATCGCCGAATAGGGCAACAGCTAAAGTTCCCCAGATTCCACCAATGGCATGAACAGGAAATGCGCCCACGACATCGTCAATTTCCATTTTTTCCAGAAAACGGGTAGCGGCAAAACATAGTGCTCCCGAAATCGAACCAATGATAAGGGAGTCCATCGGGGCAACTAGATTGCAGGAAGCAGTGATGCCAACCAACCCCGCCAAAGCACCGTTCAACGAATCCTCCGCGTTCGGACGGCGAAACCAATACCATGACAAACTCATTACTGCCAGACTTCCTGCCAACCCCGCCAAAGCAGTATTAATAAGTATGCCTGGAACCTGATCAGTGAATGCAAAGGTACTACCACCATTAAACCCGAACCAACCAATCCATAAAAGAAACGTCCCAAGGGTGGCCATGGGTATACTATTTTTTTGGATTTCAATCTTGTTCGGTCCAAACCGACCTGATCGAGGCCCTATAACAATGACTCCAGCCAATGCCACCCACCCACCTACCGAATGCACGACCGAAGCTCCGGCAAAATCCAGGAAGCCCAGGCTTCCCAGCCAACCATCGGGACTCCCTAATTGCTTGCCACTCCAGGCCCAATGTCCAAAGATGGGAAAAATGAAGCTGCTGATGATAACGACTATAATCAGATATCCAGAAAAATGTAGTCGCTCAGCCAAGGCGCCCGAGGTGATGGTAATGGCAGTACCGCAAAACATGAGCTGGAAAATAAAAAATGCTTGACCCCATGCACTCCCACCCTCCCCAAACATGAATCCACTGGTGCCAATCAACCCATTAACATCAGCACCAAACATCAAAGCAAATCCAAATAACCAGAAAATAAAACCAGAGACACTAAAGTCTGCGAAGTTTTTTATAGCGACATTGAGGGCGTTTTTAGTTCGGACAAGTCCTGTTTCTAGACAACAAAAGCCGGCCTGCATGAGAAAGACCAACCAGGCACAAACCAATATCCAGATCAGGTCCTGATTTATTGGGGCAGGATTCATAAAATAGAGATATCATTTCTCACCCCCGCATTTGTGGGGGTGTGTTTAGTGGCAATCAAACATAGATAAAGTTAATGACTATTTACAAAACCATAGCGACTTAATTAACCTAATATTTCACTCTAATCTTTGGCAATTTAAAAGCCCTTGCCAAACCATGCAAATATGTATTTGATTTTTTATAGATTATCCCATTTTTCGTAGTTAAGATCAACACAGCATTAATTAACACTGAAACTCCTGATAATGCAAATAGCATCCCATATCGGATCCCCAAGGTTAGTGAGAAAGAAGGAGTAGTTTTAGATATAAAAATGGCTTGATCGCTCGCTTTCAGACCCTTCTGGCAGCCAAGTGAGAAAAGTCCAAAACCTAATATAAGTGCGAAATAAAGAAAAGCTCTTTGGGGAGGAGAAAAATATTTAAATACGGATATAGAGATTCAGGAGGGATTCCAAGTTTCTTTGATAATTTTCCAGCTTTTATCTTCTTTTTTCCAGATTAATTCCTTCCGCCCTATATCGGAAGTCCTGTTAGATTTAAAATCCTGCATAAACGACATTTCGATAATCTCATCGTTTTGTTTCATTTCCATATCACTGACCTGGATGGTGGTTCCAGAGCTTCGACCTAAAACGTAGCGGCGTCTTTGTTCCCATTCCTTGAAAGATTTCTGAGGGGCTTGAAAATTTTTGGAATAAAAAGAAAGATAAGTATCAACCTCTCCTCCCTCCCAGGCATTCAGCCAGATCAGGAGTTGAGACACCACAATATCGACAGAATCCACGGAGTCCTCATCGACAGAACCCATGGAGCCATCCAAGTCAGGAGCCCCCTTCTTGTTCTTAGAGAGGACCACCAAGGCAGAAATCGCATGGTTCTTTTTCAAATCCCCGGCAACCTGCTGAGCCTCTTCCTTTGAGGGGTAAGGGCCGACACGAACCTTGAACCAGCGAGAATCTTCAACCTGAACAACAAATGGGGTATAGCCATTCTTCTTAATACGGGATACAAAAGCTTCTGCATTCTTCTCTTCATGGAATGAACCCAATTGAATCAACCAACCTTTTGCTGAAGCTTCCCCTACCACTACAAATGTAGAAAAGATCAAAAAACCAAATACAAATCCCGCTAACAAAGAAGTTGATTGTCGGGCCCGCGTTAAAGTTAGTCTCTCCATCTAAAGCATTTTTTTAATATAAGGCACCAGTTGATCTGCACTAACAGCCGAAGTCCGGGCATTCAAAACACCCTTTTCATCAATTATTAAAACAGTTGGCATATCCCTTTGCAAATAAGACTTATAAACCCCTTTCACAGGATCGACTAAATAAGGGAATTCAACCTTCTCCGGAAAATTGCTGAGGTATTGCGCAACCGCTTCTTTAGAATCACCATTTGTATTGATCCCTATTACAACAACTTGGTCTTCGCTAAGCTGGTTCCTAAGCTTATTAAACTCCATGGCCTGGTTCATACAAGGAACACATATATGAAACATCCCTATGACAACCACCTTGCCTTTAAAATCGGACAATGTCACCTGTTTGCCATCCATAGATTTCAAAGAAAATTCTGGAGCCTGTTCTCCTGGTGAAAGTGCCCCTGCATAAGCGGGGACAACTCCTAAAACAATTATAAATAGTAAAAGAACTATTTTTCGCATGACACACTCCATTTCATGGAATATTTTATTATAAAATCCGCTCTTAAGACGGGATAGGTTCTGCCTCTAATTTCATTTTAAATCAGGCCTTACCGATTTGAAAGGGATTTCAAAGAGACAATTTTCGGCACCTTTCGGAAGCCAAAACTCTCCCTTGACTTGCTGTGAGTTTTATACTAAAAATCAGGGGTAATCCTTTAGTTCTCTTAGGCTTTATCCTAAGATTCGAGCTTGATTTGAAGAATATGATTTTTGCACCAAAAGACCTCATCCTTTGTCGTAAAGTCTAAGGAGTATCTTTTTTTTCAATGGATTAAGCTTGCAGTGATTTATCTGATTATCAATTGAGAAAAACTTATTTGCGGGAACAATATTAAACGCTTGTTTTAATAGAACCTTGCAAACTTCGAAAATTATAAGCAACGATTGCTCCCATAAAAGTTGCTAACTTTTGACACGAGGGTTTAAAGAATGAAAAACACATTGCTCCTCCCTAAAGTTTTGTTAGCCTTGGCTACCCTGATAACCTTCTGCCTTCCAGCTTTTGCCTATCAGGAAATCAATGTTCAAAACGGAGGAACAATAAAGGGAAGTGCCAAAATGATTGGCAAAATGCCTTTCCCCCGCGTTTACCACTTGATTCTGTTTCCCAACATCGACATGTGCGCAGAAGTGGATACCGACGATGAAATGAACCGGGTGCTGGATGACTTCAAGGTCTCACCAAATGGGGGGCTTAAAGATGTGGTCATCACTCTGGAGCATGTCGAAGCCGGAAAGCCCTTTAACAAAGAGCCCATAAATATTCTTTCTGAAAACTGCAAGTTTTTCCCAGACGTAAATTTAATCCGGCAAGGAGAAGCCTTTAAGGTCGACAACGTTGATGCCGTCATGCACAACAGTCAAGTCTACCAAAAGGAAAGAGGAAAAATTCTATTAAATATTCCTATCCCAGCTGAAGAAGTTTCTGAGGGAATAGTTACTTTTAAAAAGAAATATAAAATCATGCAAATGATTTGTGGAATGCACGAGTTCATGCAGACTTGGGGTTACCGAGTGCAAAACCCTTATTACTTCAAAACTGATGATCAAGGAAACTACAATATTGGTGATATCCCACCGGGAGAATATGTCGTTAACGCTTGGCATTACTTAATGAAGCCGCAAAAAAGGAAAATCAAAATCGTAGCAGGCGAAACGATTGACTTAAGTTTTGAGTTTGACGCAGATAAGGTTGAGCGACCTTTCTACGAAACCATCAAGTCTGGAAGAATCAAAAAAGATGCGGTAGTTCCGGGAACCGCAAAAGGTAAAGAAATGGGGCGTTAGGTTGAAGCCATCTACAAAACCCGGTTTTTCACGTAAGCCACGTAAGCAAGGTATAGTGCACCTATTCTTATTTTGCTTTCTGGCAACATATTCCCCCGCATGGGGGTTTACTCCGCCTCCCTCTGAAGACGTCCCTAAATCTTTTGTCTTTAAAGATCAAGCTATCGCACTTAAAAACCTGACCAACCCTTTCAAAGGTAACCCTAAAGTTCTTAATGCAGGGGGAACCTTATACACCAAACACTGTTTTTTTTGCCACGGTGACTTGCTAGACGGTAATGGGCTGTTTGGAAAAAGTTTTTTTCCCGCTCCGGCAGATTTCACCCGTCTAGACTCCATCCTCGCCCGACCTCAGGCATATACCTTCTGGCGTATCATGAAGGGAGGCCAAGGGCTTCCAGAAAAATACGAGCCTTGGAATTCAGCTATGCCAGCCTGGGAAAATACTCTGAGTGAGAAAGACGTCTGGAAAATCATTTCCTATATTTATGATACAGCAGGACAACGACATACCAAGCCGGGCAAACAGGAGCCCCCCTCTCTAAAGAGAGGAAAACAAGTTTATATGGAAAAGTGTGCTTATTGCCATGGAGACAAAGGCAAGGGGGATGGACCTGCAGCCGACTACTCAATGCCACAGCCGAGAAACCTGACTAAAGGCCATATAAAAATCCGTTCCACATCTTTTGGTAAAATTCCAACCGATGAAGACTTATTAAACGTCATCAATAACGGGTTGCGAAACACCACCATGCCGGGCTGGAAACACCTTCCCGAAAATGACCGCAAGAGTTTACTTATTTATATAAAATCTCTATCCAAAAAATTTGAAAAATTTAAGAAGCGAGGCAAAAGTCATAAGG
>JAJDBH010000116.1 GCA_029261455.1 Nitrospinaceae bacterium | reverse complement strand
ACGCTCTAGCCAACTGAGCTATTCCCGCAAGTTCATCCAACCTAAATTCAGGATGGGGAGGGGAGGATTCGAACCTCCGAAGGCTGAGCCGACAGATTTACAGTCTGTTCCCTTTGGCCACTCGGGAACCTCCCCGTCATTCTGGTAAACCACCGCGCCACACAATCGGCAACGCTCAGCCTAAACTCTATTGCACGACACTAATCTTTCATAAACCAGTCAACTAAAACTGGAGCTGGCAAAGGGACTCGAACCCCCGACCTGCTGATTACAAATCAGCTGCTCTACCAACTGAGCTACGCCAGCTCAGCAAATAAAAAACCCCCATATTACACTTTGACTTCCAAAGTTTCAATATAAATTGGAGGTTTTCAGCTATTTCGTTCAGATGAACAGGATATATTGCCGCGAAAGGGTGATAGTGTAACGCACTATAGCACGGCCGATTGCCTTTTAATAGAAAAAAAACAACGTCCCTGCATCAATAAGCGAAGAATTTTAACACCGAAGTCACTCAAATACTAGATTTTTTTCTTTCTTATCCAAATTTCCCCAAAAAAATCAATTATCGCCCGCCAATGACTCCTTTTAACCCCCTATTTTTAAAACTAGCTCCTGCCAGAGTTCTGCCGAGCTACTTTTTTCCTGCTTTTCCTAGGAGATTTCTTTAGATACTCATCATCTTTTAATTCTTCCGTCACCTGGAGCTTGGTTTTGCAAAAATGTGCCGTATAGCGAAAATTATAATAGTCGACTGAATTCTGCGCATCCTGAAAAGAAACAATATAAGGTACGATTAAAGGGAAAGACATCAAATAAAGCCATGCTTTTCGAGTTTCACCGGTATACCATTGCCCACCTCCCGGAATTAACGAGTACAGCATGGCAATATCCCGGTCAAAAAACTCGTGTTCCTTGTCACAACCCTCTTTAATCAAGGCCTCCATTTCCATTTCCATAGCCGGGGTTATCTGCTTGAAGCGCAAAGGCGATTTTCCCCCACCCTTGATCCCGCAGGCAGAAAGAAAAAACACCATCCCCACTACCAAAACGAATTTAATCAATCCCGGCATACGTTTCGAAACCATATAATTCTTTTTATATCAATGGATTATACGTAAATATCTATTCCCCGTCAAGCTTTGGCTGAAGGCAGTCTTGACAAGAGGATTAATCTTGTGAAAGAACTTCTGGATTCCCATCCACCCTATAAAAATCCACTTCACGGCGATCGGGTTCAAAAGGCACGTCCCACCAAGGCCCTGAATAGGCGGATGGAACGCGAAACCCAATCAAATCAGCTCTTTGCTCGGAAGCCAACGTGCCACACGGCAACCCCAGGGCTTCTGCGCCTCCGCAGGTCGCCATGGTGAGTATTTCTTTTCGGCTGATATCAGGCAAAAGTTTATCTGCCATACGTAATTCATCCAGAAAGTTTAGAGAATTGCTGCTGGCTAGTGAATCAGTCCCGAGAGCCACGGAAATGCCTCGATCCAGTAAAGCGCGAACCGGCATCAAATTTGTTCGACCAAACCATTCGGAGCTTTGCGGACAAAACACTGCACTCACTTTTTTCTCGGCCATCAAATCAAGATCGCCTGAAACAAAATTGCAATGCACAGCAATGAGGCGATCCAAAATTCCCAAAGAAGAAAGATATTGTATCGGAGATTTATAGGGAGGTTGCCATTTCGGGTCCCAGGCAGATCGTTCTTTTAACAACTCTTCCAGTGAATCATCGCCAAGCACAAGGAACCGGCCCTCTTCTTTAATCTCTGCGACATGACTGGAAACCGGACAATGATATTGTTGTGCAAGGTGCCCTAGTGACCTGAACAAGTCCGGTGAAACAGAATAAGGCGCATGCGGGGCCAAGCCCAACTTGCAAATTGGGGAAGGGTTTCCGCGCATTAGAACCTCTTCCACTTTTTTGCAAAGTTCTTGCGCTCTTTCGGAGTGAAACCCTATCGTCTCCAAAAACAAAACCGACCGAAAACCCAAATCACCAATCAAGGTTAACAGCTCAGGATCAGCAACATAATCCCCCAACGCTGTCACTCCCGAACGTTTCATGGCTTCCGCTCCAGAACGAATTCCTTGAACTCGGCTTTCGTTATCAAGAGCAGAGTTCAGAGGGATCAACGCTCGAATCCAATCTGCAAATGAATCTGCAGGGGAAAGCTTTTTTTCGAGGGCCGTCAAACTGAGGTGGCTATGCGCATTGACAAATCCCGGCATGAGCAGGTGGTCAGTGAGTTCTAGCGCGGCATCATCACTTCCCGATTGCGTTGCTGAAATTTCTACAATATTTCCGTCATCTATTATCAGCTCACCGTTTTCAACGGGGTCTCCACACATTGTCAGTAAAGCTCGGAATTTTATTTTCATGATCACATTTTCAACAAAAAGTTGAGTCCTTGTACTGCTGATATGCAGGGCCTAATTGCTCCAATAAAACGGCCTCTTCAGCCTTGGCTCGGAAGATATTCAATGGGATTACCACAACAAGCACATAGACCAGACAAGGCACAGAGCCGCAGGCCACAAACAATCCAGTCAGTGTCAACACGATTCCTATATAAACCGGGTGACGAATAATCCGATAAAGCCCCTTGGTGACCAACTGATCTGTTCCCGGCAGAACAGCAAGCGAAGAACCCAGTGACCACATTGCAGCCATCCATAAAAGAACACCCACGGCACCCACGGACAATCCCGCATAAACCAGCTCGCGAAATCCGAAGCCAAAGTTTTTCGGCCCCAGGTAAGCAAACACCAAAGGAAGCAGGTAAAGCATAGGAACCAGAATATTCAGTAAAAACTTCTGGTTAGAACTGAGGGATTTAAAATCTAACATTTGTCTAAATTGTTTTTCACTACGCTCAGAATCACATTAAGCAAAACCCACTAGTGGTAAATCACCCCAAACCTCGTGGCATTCAACCCTGGCCTTCGTGCCCGGAACGGGTACTTTGAGAAATAGGGAGCAATGCTTCATTAAATCGTGCTAATCAATTTCTCGGTTCAGCAAACTATAGTCCAGTGGGTCCAGCGTCACGCTGGCTGCGCCCAGCAGTGATTTGTTTGTTGAAGGTTTCGCGTCCCTCTAAAATTTCAAGCTCGATCACCACTTTTAAAAAGGGCAAGGTGAATTTCATCTCCTTGAGTTTCACTGCATCTTTTTCCGGGAGCAGGATAAACCGAGCGCCCTCTTTTATCGCACGGGCTTCCAATTCTTTAATGTCCTGCATAGTGTAAGGATGATGATCAGGAAAGGATTTGAAAAACTTTGGCTGAATCTGCGAGTCCCGCAAAATCTGTCTGAACCCTTCCGGCTTGGCGATTCCACAAAACGCCGCGACCGGTTCTTTCTTAAAAATTTCCGTATCCAACACTTCCTCATCATCCATACGAATTATGGAGTCCAGACGAAGATGTGTCTTCACCTGCGGAACAGAACCCAAAAGGTCTGGATCAAAGTTGATGGCACCACCAGAATAATGGGTGAAGCAAACCATATCTGCTCTTCGTGTTGCTCCTGCAGGTTCGCGCAGTTCTCCTGCCGGAAACAAATGACCGTTACCCAGAGGCCTGAAATGGTCGAAAAGCAAAATGTCCAGATCGCGATTTAATGCCAGATGTTGAAATCCATCATCCAGAACCAGAGTATCGACATCAAAATGCTCGAGCGCATACCGCCCCGTCTGATAACGGTCCGGACCGGTTAATACCGGAACGTTTTTGAGTTTTTCCGCCATCATAACCGCTTCATCACCTACCCATTCCGGGGAAAGAAGCGTCTGCTTCCCATCACAGACCACATTGACCGGGTTGCCAGATTTCCCCCCATAACCTCGGCTGAGAATGGCAGGTTTTAGTCCATTTCCCCTGAGAGTTTCGGCAATCATCATAACAAATGGGGTTTTTCCTGTTCCCCCCAAGGTCAGGTTGCCAACGCTGATCACCCGGCAATTGAGCTTGCGGCTCGGAAACACTCCCCATCTATAAGCCCAAAGACGAAAATGGTGGCCCAATGAATAAACAAAAGAAATGAGTATCAAGATTGCAAAAACCGGAAACCAGTACCATTTGCGATCAGGCGATATAATTTTATAAAAAATTTCAGACATGATTTTTTGCTCAGACTTAAACGGGCTGTTCGAACAATCAATACTTTAGTATTCTAAAAATTCGCAATTTTTAGAGGCCCTCTAATGTTTTAGGAGTATACTCCCAGCTTATGGATTTTTTGTATTATATTCTTGTAGGAGGGCTACTGCTTTTGGCTTCTCCTTTTCTTATTTTAAGAGCCTTGGTCTCTTCCTCTTTCCGCAATGAAATAAAGGGGAGAATGAAGGGAGCCAACTCCCTGCCAGAGCTAAAAGATACGTTGTGGATTCATGCCTCATCGGTTGGAGAAGTTCGTCTGGCTAAAATCCTCATTGCAGGTCTTATCAAGGAAGGGGAATCCCGCCCAATAGCCCTGTCTACGTTTACCCCCACCGGTTATGCATTAGCCTTAGAAGAAAAACTTCCCAATGTATTTAGACTGCCACTGGACTTCCCGTTCTGGCTGAATCCTGTCTTTGATCGTTTACAGCCTTCTAAACTGGTTCTGATCGAAGCAGAGTTATGGCCTTCTTTACTGCGCCTATGTAAACGCCGAAGCATTCCGGTCATCCAGGTAAATGGACGGGTCTCGGAAAAATCTGTTCAGAGCTATGGAAAGTTCCCGGCCTTCCTGTTATGGATGACTGAATCGATCGGACAGTTTTCAATGCGATCTCAAACGGATGCAGACCGGTTTTTGCAGTTAGGCGTAGCTAAGGAAAAAGTTCTGGCTACAGGAAACATAAAATTCGATGTGACCTCTATTGAAACGGAGGATAAGTTCCAGCCGCAATGGAAAGCCGACTCCATGGTCCTGGTTTTTGGTTCTACCCGCCCTGGAGAAGAAGGCCCGATCATGGAGGCACTGGTTCAACTTCAAAAAGAGTTCCCCAACCTTATCGGGGTGATTGCCCCCAGACATATGGAAAGGTGCCGCGAAGTCGAAGATCTTATCCGGGAGTTCGAAGTGGAGTATGCCTTGCTCTCTAAACAGGATGACTTGACAAACTGTAGCGTCTTACTGGTAGACAGTCTGGGAAAACTCAACGCCTTCTACAAAAGCGCAACTGTGGCTTATGTTGGAGGTGGATTCAATCCCCGGTTTGGCGGTCACAATATTCTCGAGCCAGCGGCATTGGGAAAGCCGGTTCTGTTCGGCAAATTTATGAATAATTTTGAGGAAGAAGCCAAACTTTTCAAGCAGTCCGAAGGAGGCCTGCAACTGCAAAATATAGAAGAACTCTACGATGTTTTAAAACGGTTACTGATGAACCCGGACGAACGCCAGAAGCTGAGCCAAGCTGCAGAAAAAACAGTCAAGGCCAACAGCGGCGCATTAAGAAGGAACATTGAGCTCATCCGCTCAACCTAGGCATATCCTCCTATATGGGACACCCGTTTTGATGATTTATTTTTATCACCTTCTATCACTTTTTGTCGCAATCCTTCTTCTCCCCCTGTTCTCACTCATAGCGTTGTCCTCCAAACATAAGTGGAAAGGGCTGATCCATCATTTTGGATGGGTTCCTACCATAAAAAATTCGGACGGGAAAACCCTCTGGTTGCATGCGCTTTCGATGGGAGAGGTCGTAGCCGCCACACCCGTCCTCAAACGGGTGCGTGAGCAAAACCCCACACTCACTATCGCGCTTTCTGTAACCACTGACTCGGGCTATGCCGCAGCACTCAAAATGAGCATCGCCGACTATGTGTTTTTTCATCCGCTTGATTGCCTACCCTTCACTCAACTGGCATTGAAACGAATCAATCCCGATCTTCATGTCGTCACCGACACTGGGTTCTGGCCCGGCTTGATCGACCTGTTATATAGAAAAAAAATCCCGATTCTTTTATTCAACGGCCGTTTATCTGAAAGGTCCGCTCGACGATACCTTATCGCTGGCTCCCTTTTCAAAGACACCTTTCAAAAGTTTCATCACCTTGGCATGCAAAACGACAATGGGGAAAAAGCTGCACTAACTCTAGGTGTGGACCGGGAGCGTATTGAGGTGATGGGCGATCCTAAATATGACGCGCAACAACCACTGACCGATGCAGAGAAAGAACAATTGCGAAAAACTTTCAAGCTTAAGAAAGACACGCCAGTATGGGTAGCAGGCAGCACCCATGCCGGTGAGGAAGAAATTATTTTGGAAACACATCAGCAATTGAAAGCTGAGCACCCCAATCTGGTTTTGATCCTTGCGCCACGCAGAATTGAACGAGTAGAAGAAGTGGTCACGCTCCTTAAAAAGAAAAACATTTCATTCACCCTCCGGTCCTTAATGGAACATGCAAAAACTGTCATCCTCCTTGATACGATGGGTGAACTAGCTCAGGTTTACTCCTTAGGGCAAGTAGCTCTCATTGGCAAAAGCCTTTTAAAACCTGGTGGAGGCCACAGCCTGATCGAACCGCTGTCATACGGCCTGCCAGTTATGCATGGACCTTTTATTGAAAATATCGGTCATGTCGCCGACAAAGCACATGAACTGGGGCTAGCTATTACGGTGAAGAACTCTAAGGATATCAAAGAAAAAGTGCATAGCTTGCTGGAAAACGAAAGCCTACGCCAAGAACTAGCAGAAAAAGCCCTCTCCTTCACCACGGAGCAAAAAGGCGCCTCTGAAAAAATGGCTAAAATCATTTCGAAAACCCTGACAATTTAATCCCCCCAACCAATAAAAAAAACTCCGCCCCTCTAAAAACCTTTAGACTGTGTAAACAATCTCAAAATAATAAGTCCCCATTTTTAACGCGAAAAAAATGAAACCAAGCACAAATAATAGTTCTCCTTCATCAGAGTTAAATTCTGCTAATTATTTTAATATTCATATAGGGCATCTCGGTTTATGAAAGTAGGAACACGAATTACTTTAAGCTTTGCGGTATTGAGCATTTTCATAATTACCGCAATCTTCCTGAGTGTCCGCCCCTTAGAAAACGAATTGAAGGAAATCGGCGGATTCCGCTCGGAGGGACTTCATTCCATACAGTCTCTACACACAAAATTCAAAGCTGCGGTAGAAGAAAGTTTCGCTTATGTGGTTTCCGGTGACACCCATGAAAAAGAAGAATTTTTGCAATGGGAGGAGCATTTTATACAAAATCCAGAAAGGTTCTTTCCCATTGCCGAGCAAACCATTAACGCGCTGGGTGAATTCAGAGAAGAAGAAGAAAGAGTTCTATATGAAAAGATAATTGCAGAACACATTGTTTTGGTCAAACAGGCCAAAACCATGTTTGAGGAATACGAGAAAACTGGCACCGTTTCCAGCCAGGTTTTTCAACAATACGAAGAAAGTGTTGATTTTGTTACAACTGCTTTGAATAAAGCTATTGAAATCCAAAAAGAAGAAATGGAGTACCTCCATCGAACCGCACTGGAAAGGATCAGCCGTTACGAGAAAACAATTTATGCAATTGCATTCATATCATTATTTTTGTCAATTGGATTAGGAGTTTCTTTATCCAAAGCCATTGCCAAAAATGAGTTGGAATTGGCAAACAAAGCCCTCCAAATCGAAATTGCAGAAAAGGAAAGGGCCCAGAAAAAAATTCATCAAGAGCGACAGAACCTATACCAAATGCTCGATTCACTTCCCATTGCGTTTCATTTGCAGGCATCAGATTATACCGTGCCATTCGCCAACAAAGTTTTTCGTGAAAAATTCGGAGACCCTCAAGAACGGCTTTGCCATGACTTGATGCATAAACGGACTCAACCCTGTGAGGTTTGCACCACTTTCAAGGTTTTTGATCATGGCGAAAATGAAACTACCATCTGGAGTGCGAAGGATGGGCGAACTTATTTCACCGTTTGCACTCCTTTCACAGATATTGATGGCAGCTCATTAGTGATGGAAATGGCGCTTGATATCACTGAACAGGAAAACGCCAAGAAAGAAGCCATTCTGGCCAAGGTAGAAGCGGAAAAATCAAACCGGGCAAAGTCTGAATTCCTAACACGTATGAGCCATGAACTCCGAACACCGATGAACGCCATTCTGGGTTTCAGCCAATTGCTGGAGATGGATCAGGAGAACCCTTTAAAACCCGTCCAGCAAAACAATGTTCGACATATTTTGAAGGCCGGAGAACATTTGCTGGAACTCATAAACGAAATTCTCGACCTGTCCAAAATCGAGTCAGGAAAAATATCACTCTCTATCGAAGAGGTTCACACATACCCCTTAATTTCTGAAGTGCTTGAATTACTTAAACCCCTATTGGATGCAAAAAACCTGAGTGTCAATGCATTGCCACCAGGTGCCCCCGAGCTGGTTGTCACAGCCGATCGAGTTCGGCTAAAACAAGTTTTGCTGAACTTAATGCATAACGCTATCAAATATAATTGCTATGGAGGTAGTATTTCCCTCACCTGTAAAAAATCAAATGACCATGAAGTTCAAATCAGCATTCAGGATACTGGAATCGGAATCCACCCAGACAACATAGAAAGTATCTTCAAACCCTTCCAGCGAGTTGACTCTGGTATTGATGCTATAGAAGGTACCGGTATTGGATTAACCATTTCCCAAAAACTAGTTCTACTAATGAAAGGGACCCTCAATGTTGAAAGTGAAGAAGGGCAGGGAAGTTGCTTTTCCATAACCCTTCCTACCGGCAAAAACCTCCCCTCTCCCAAAAATTCAGAGCTAGCCGTTTGGCCGGAGTTGCCCAGCCATAAAAATCAGGAAAAATATTTCACAATTCTCTATGTTGAAGATAACCCTGCGAATATGGAGTTGGTCGCGGCCATTTTGTCCCGCCACAACGTCAAACTTTTACAAGCCCCTGATGCAAGTTTGGGGATCGAACTGACAAAAGCTCACAAACCAGATTTGATTTTAATGGATATCAATTTACCAGGAATAGACGGTTATGAGGCTTTAAATATTATCAAGACAGATCCGTCTATTGATGCCATTCCTGTCATCGCGTTGAGTGCCGATAGCATGGCATCGGATATTAAAAAAGGCCTGTCCGCTGGTTTCACCGAATACATTTCCAAGCCTATCGAAATCAAATCTTTTTTGGATACAGTAAATAGATATCTAGCTTGAACCCACCGCGTTTGCCTATTATTATTTACAAATAGCTTTCATTATTTTAAATTTTTGGAATTCCGTCCTATCTCTGTACGTTTACTAGAATAATGAAAGCACATACTTTACCCTAATATAGGGATGCCTCTTTAAGGTCTCACTATAATTTGATTACGAGTTATGTTCTCCACCAAAATTAAAACGACTATGCAAGATTTCGAAGACTTTAAAAAAATATTTCCTTCTGGCCACAACATTGGAGAAGAAGCTCTAATATCAATACATGAAGATTTAGAAAAACAGGTGAGGATTCGCACTAGAGAACTGGAAGAGTATAATCACCAACTTCTGAAAGAAATTGCTGTGTTGGAAAAACTGGAAAAGCAGAATCAAAACCTGACTAGCTTTCCCAACGAAAATCCCAATCCGATTTTCAGGATCTCCGGAGAAGGCAAAATTCTTTATGCAAACCTAGCCAGCAAATACATACTGGATAAATGGGAAACGGGAGTGGGCCGAGTCCTCCCTGAAATGTTTTCTAAGAATATCTCATGTGTCTTTGAGCTTCAAAAATCCCTGGAAGTGGAATGCCGGGTTTCAGGCCAGTTTTATTCTTTCGTTATCAACCATGTTCAAGACAAAGACTGCGTGAACGTTTATGCGCAAAATATTACCGAGAAGAAAAAAGCCGAGGAAGCTTTGCTACATGCCAAAGACGAGGCTGAAAAGGCGAACCACGCCAAGTCTGATTTTCTCGCAAAAATGAGCCATGAGTTGAGAACCCCCATGAACGCCGTGCTGGGTTTTACGCAATTATTAAAAATAGATACTGAAAATAATTTAACCCCGCTTCAACAAGAACAACTTGATCATATCTTAACTGCTGGAAATCACCTTCTCGAACTCATCAGTGAAGTTCTCGATCTTGCCAAGGTGGAATCGGGAAATATGACCCTAAACCTTGAGCCTGTAAATGTCTTCACCTTGATAAAGGAAATGAAAGCTATCTTACAACCCATAGCTGAGGAATACGAAATACATCTGTCCATAGTGTTGGACTCTTCCATCAACATGACAGCCTGGGCTGATAAACTGCGCTTGCGGCAGATTCTTTATAATCTTGTCTCCAATGCCATCAAATATAACCGCAAAGATGGTTCCGTCACTGTGGCTTGCAAACCATTAAATCGAGAAAGCATTCAGGTCGATGTTATAGATACCGGTCTTGGAATAACCGCTGAAGACCAGACCAAACTATTTGAGCCTTTTGTTCGATTAGGAAAAGAATATTCGGATGTAGATGGGACAGGCATCGGCCTCACGGTAACCAAGGAGTTGATCGAATTGATGGGAGGAACTATCGGCCTGAGCAGCAAGCCAGGTGAAGGGAGCCATTTTTATGTCGAATTGCCACTTGCTAAAAAAACTTAATGCCAGTCAGTCACGAGAATCAATTTGAACGTATCACCTAGATGATCATTTAGAAGTTATTTTGCTGACAAAATAAATGGACAGGGTGGCGACAAAAAAAGCCGGAACCAGTTCATAAACCAAGGTATCTGACAGTCCTGTAACTTTCCAGATCAGAGTTGTTAAAAATCCGGTCAGCATTCCTGCTATGGCTCCCTGCCGGGTTATATCTTTCGAATACAGAGTGAACAAAATCAGTGGACCAAAACTTGCTCCCAGTCCCGACCAGGCAAATAACACGAACCAGAAAATCACCCGTGTTTCTCCCAGAGCAATAAACATAGCCCCCAGCCCCAGCACCAACACCGTTATCCGGCTGACCCTGAGAATCGTCTCATGCGATAAAGTTTTCTTAAGCATTTTGGAATAGACATCATGAGCCACTGCCGAGGCGGCAACCAGAATCTGTGCCGACACCGTGGACATGATGGCAGCCAACACTCCTGTCAGAACCACCGCCGTCAACAAGGTCGGCAATAATTGTTCCGCCGCTTTGGGGAACAGGTGTTCGGGGTCTTCCAGACCCGGAAAAAGAGCCTGCCCACAAATGCCCAACAGAATGGAAGAAGAATAAACCATCAGCCCCCAGCCTAAAGCAATCCATGTTCCTTTTTCAATGGTCTCTGTATTTTTCGCCGCCATGTATCGGGTAACGACATGCGGTTGGCCGGGGTAGCCAAGTCCAATCCCCAACAAACCCACCGTAGAACCAAAAAAAACCGCTGTGGATTTTCCTCCCATCCACTGTAATGTTTCAGGAGATACTTTTCCCACTTCCGCTATCATTCCCGAAAAACCACCCAAACTGGTCAGAGCCACCAGCGAAAGAATAACCAGTCCCAACACCATAATGATTCCTTGCGCAAAGTCGGTCCAGGCTACAGCGCGCACTCCGCCCATCATGGTATAAACGAGCACAATCGCCCCGCCCACAGAAATACTAATAATATGAGGAATGCCAAAAATAGCGTCGAAAGTTTTTCCGATGGCCGTAAACTGTGCCGCTACATAAGCCATCATGCAGGAAAAAATAATCACCACCGAAATCATACGCAAGACATGACTCTTGTCACCAAAATGGTTTTCAAAATAATCTGGTAAGGTGATGGCCTGATTCTCTTCAGAATGTTTGCGCAGTCGCTCGGCAATGAATAACCAATTAACCAGATAGCCCAATAGGCAACCGGGCAGAAACCATATTGCAGACAAACCTTCCTTATAAGCCAAGCCCACGGTCCCCAACACGGCCCATGCGCTTTCGGAACTTGCAGTAGAAGAAATAGCCGTCACCCAGGCCTTCAACGACCGGTCAGCGAGAAAAAAATCCAAAGGTGAACGGGTCACCCGAGATGTCCACACTCCTATACCCAGCATGGCCAGCACATAAAAAGTGAAAACAATCGCAATAGTTCCCGAAAGTTCTGTCATATCATTAGGCTTTAGCCAACGTGTAATGGTTTACTAGCAAATGTTTTGTCATCGGCTTTATGTTAAAATTTGTACTCTTTAATTTGATTTAACCTTTTTCTATGGATAATGCTCAACCTATGAACCCCTACGAACCCAATTCCATCGAAGCCAAATGGCAGGCTTACTGGGAAGAAAATAAGTCGTTTAAAGTCGAGTTAGACTCTTCCAAAGAAAAATATTATCTACTGGAAATGTTTCCTTATCCATCTGGAAGAATCCACATGGGTCATGTGCGCAACTATACCATCGGTGATGCGCTGGCCCGATTCAAACGCATGCAAGGCTATAACGTACTGCATCCGCTGGGTTGGGACGCATTTGGAATGCCGGCTGAGAACGCCGCCATTAAAAACAAGACCCATCCCGCAGAATGGACGTTTGAAAATATTCGCACCATGCGCAAGCAGATTAAGGCGTTGGGACTCAGCTACGACTGGGACCGAGAAATCGCAACTTGCCACCCCGGCTATTATAAATGGAATCAATGGTTTTTTCTAAAGTTCCTGGAAAAAGGCATCGCCTACCGAAAAAACTCGACCATCAACTGGTGTGAAGACTGCCAAACAGTGCTCGCCAACGAACAGGTTGTCGATGGCTGTTGTTGGAGATGCGATAACGAAGTCCTGCAAAAACAGCAAGAAGGATGGTTCTTCAAAATCACCGACTATGCTGACCGACTCTTGGAAGGTTGTAAATCCCTTGCGGGAAAATGGCCGGAACAAGTGCTGACCATGCAAACCAATTGGATTGGCAAAAGTTTTGGCGCTGAAGTGGACTTTAAAGTCCAGCAAAGTGACGAAGTTATTAAGGTGTTTACCACCCGCCCCGACACCTTATATGGAGCCATGTTCATGGTGCTGGCTCCCGAACACCCACTCACCGAGAAACTTTCACGCGGAACCGAACAAGAAAAAGCTATTGACGCTTTTGTGAAAAAAGTAAAAGTACAAGACACCATAGCCCGAACCAGTGAGGGCGGCGAAAAAGAAGGTGTATTCACCGGTGCTTATGCCGTGAACCCCTTGACTGGAGAATCCATTCCAGTATGGACGGCCAACTTTGTACTCATGGAATATGGAACCGGCGCGATCATGTCTGTGCCCGCTCACGATCAGCGGGATCTCGATTTTGCCCGCAAATATGATTTACCTGTCCGAGTGGTCATCCACCCTGAATCCGGTCCGGTTGATGCAGACACTCAAGCATTCACAGCGGATGGTGCAATGGTAAATTCCGCTTCTTTCGATGGACTAATCGGTCAGGAAGCCCGCAAAGCAGTTTGCCAGCATCTGGAAAAAGAAGGCATCGGAAAAGCTACGATCAATTACCGGCTTCGCGATTGGGGAGTCTCCCGGCAACGTTATTGGGGAACGCCTATTCCCGTCATCCATTGTTCAAATTGCGGAATCGTACCCGTCCCTGAAAGTCAATTGCCGGTCGAATTGCCTCTCGACGCCCAATTGGGGGAAAACGGTCAGTCTCCTTTGCACACCTTGGAGTCTTTCTATAAAGCATCCTGCCCGAAATGCGGAGCCGATGCCCGACGTGATACCGACACGCTCGATACTTTTCTTTGCTCTTCCTGGTATTTTGATCGCTACACATCACCTCGAATGGAAGAAGCCCCCTTCAGTAAGGAGAATAGCAATTACTGGATGCCGGTCGATCAATATGTTGGTGGTATTGAGCACGCCATATTGCATCTACTTTATTCCCGATTCTTCAATCTGGTGCTGAACGATCTTGGTTTGACTCAAGCACTCGAGCCTTTTGATCACCTGCTGACACAAGGAATGGTGATTAAGGATGGAGCAAAGATGTCCAAGTCTAAGGGTAATGTCGTGGACCCTGACGAAATCATCAACAACTACGGTGCCGACACGGCCCGAATCTTTATTCTCTTTGCTGCCCCACCTGTGAAAGATCTGGAGTGGAGCGATCAAGGCGTGGAAGGGTGCTCGCGGTTTTTAAAAAGAGTGTGGCGCATTTTTAGCGAATTCACCGAAGAAACCAAAACAGTGACATTACCGGATGAGTCTTTCACAACCACGATTCCAGAAATTAAAGCTCTTCGGAGAATGACTCATATCACCATCCGACGAGTGACCGATGACATTGAAACAAGAGTACAATTCAATACGGCCATTGCCGCGATTATGGAACTGGTCAACCATCTCTTCAGCTTCAAGGAATGGTGGGAAAACAACCGAGATGAATCAGCGCGAATGGCCATGCGGGAAGCTCTGGAAACATTAATCCTGACATTATCACCTTTCGCTCCGCACATTGCCGAGGAGATGGCGTCTGAAATGGGACTCACTAAAACTCTCGGCCAGTGGACTTGGCCCCAATATAACGAGGCTTTGACGCAAACTGATGAAATATTGATCGTCCTCCAAGTCAATGGTAAGGTGAGACAGAAAATTTCGGTTGCATCTAACATAAGCGAAGACGAGTTAAAAACCCGGTCTCTGGAGGATCCTAAAATCCAGGAGTGGACTCAGGGTAAAGAAATCAAAAAAGTTATCGTCATCCCCAAAAAACTTGTGAACATCGTTATCCAATGAAAATTTTGTCTTTCAAATTATGGCTATTGATCTCTTTACTCCTCAATGGGTGTGGGTATCATCTTATAGGGACAGGTTCTACCCTACCGGATCATTTAAAAACTCTTTCCATACCCGTGTTCACCAATAGCTCTTCCCAACCGGAAATTCATCGGGAATTAACAAGTGCCATTATTGATTCCTACATTACGGATGGAAGAGTAAAGATTGTCCGGAAGGGTCAGGCCGACATGGTGATGAAGGGAAACTTACTTTACTATGAATTGAAGACTGTCTCGTTCACTTCCGACAATTTTGCCACGGGTTATATTATAGTCTTGGGGGTGGATGTTGAAGTGATCGACAAAGTGAACAACAAACCCTACCTGAAACAAAATTTAAAAACCGAATGGAACTACACAGCCAGTACAGATATTGTTAACAACGAGTCGGCCCGGTTAGCTGCCCTAGAAGAGGCTTATCGAGTACTGGGCAACCGATTAGTGAGCCTGCTCATTAACCAGTTTTAACTTTTTACTCCATCGTGACCCCTGACAATTTAATTCAGAAAATTTCCAAAGGCCAAATAGAACCTTTCTATTTTCTCTACGGTCCTGAAATTTTTTACCAGGCTGAAATCATTCAAGCTTTGATTCAACAAGTGATCACCGATGATAACCGGGATTTCAATCTGGAAAACTTCGATGCCCGTGAAAGCACGGTGAACCACTGGCTGGGGTCTGTAAAAACCCTGTCTTTTCTGGGTGGAGTAAAACTGGTGATAGTGCGCAACCTGCAAGAAGCCATTCCTCAAGACAAGGAGGCTCAAGCTCTCATTGACTATGCACAGTCCCCTATTCCTGAAGCTTGTTTGGTCATTGCCTCCAACAAGGTGGACCGCAAAAGAAAAATATTTAAAACACTGACAGGGTTAAAAAACGCAGTTGCCTGCGAAGCCCCCAAAGAAAATGAACTGACAAACTGGCTTCGGAAACGTGCTGAAGAAAGCAATTATTCGCTATCCTCTGATGCGGCACGTTTTCTGGTAAATAGAGTGGGGGCTCGTCCGGGAATTCTGGCAAAAGAATTAGAAAAAACACTCCTCTATGCCGGAGCAAACAAATCTATCTCAGAAAAGGATGTCGCTGAAGTGGTGGGGGAAAGTAAAATGGAAAATGTTTTTGCTCTTACCGATGCGTTAAAAACAAAAAATCCGGAAGCAGCACTCCGCCTTCTCAACAACCAAATTGACCACGGGGAAGAACCCATAAAAATTCTGGGCACTATTGCCTGGCAGTTTCGAATGATCTGGGAGGTAAAACATTTTCAGGGAAAAAACCTGCCATCAGGTCAGATTGCAAAAGCCATGGGAGCCAACCCTTATGTAGTCGACAAAGCCTTGCAACATACTCGCCGGTTCAGCACACAACAACTACGCACAGGATATTTGGAATTGGTCAAAGCCGACAGAAGTTTGAAGTCCACTTCGCAAGACCCCTTAGCAGTGATGCAAAGCCTTATCCTTAACCTCTGCCACTAGAGCTTTTGATTTGAGCGGGGGAGATTGATCAAATGGTTAAGCAGTACGGTTGACCAACCGGGTGAGACCGGAAATTTTTCGGGATGCGGCCCGAGCGTGGAGAATACCTTTACCACCAACCTTGGCAATGATTTTCACAGCGGCCTTTAATTCTTTTTCGGCCTGCTCTTTGTTACCTGCCTCAGCTTCAGTTCGTACTTTTTTAGATAACGTCCTGACCAAAGTACGGAAGCCTTTATTTCTTTCATTTTTTTTCGGGTTCTGCCGGTTGCGCTTCAATGCAGATTTATGATTAGCCAAAAACTGCTCCTTTATATTGAGCGTTGAAAACTCGTCCCCAATAATGGGCGACAAATAATAGTGAATTGAATTTTATACTGTATTCCTTCCAAGTTGTCAAGTTACAGCAGGAAAAATCAAAGGAAAAAGCTTCATCCGCCCCCTGAAAGCAGGGACTTGAGATATTCCATCAACCGCTTGAATTCTGTTTTGAATACTTTATAAAGCTGGGGAGCCTGGGTCAGGTCTTTGTTTCGACCAGCCCGTTCCAATTGGAGCGCGGCCTCTTGGACCGGTCCTGCACAAATATTAGCGGACGCTCCTTTTAGCGCATGCGCCCTTTCTTCCACCTCGTGGGCATCCCCTGCCTCCAGAGCATAAAGAAGTTGCCGAGAATGCTCGGTGGCATCTTCAAAATAAGCCTCTACAATTTCGAGAAAAAGCTCTTCATCATCATCGCAAAGCTCTAAAGCGGCCTGCTTATTCAAAACAGGTTCCTGCTCAGCCGGCATCATCTTGACCTAACAAAGCTTGAATTTTCCCTAACAAGCGTTTGATATCTACCGGCTTGGTATCGTAGTCATCACAACCCGCATTGATAGCCTTATCCCGGTCTGGAGTCATGGCGTGCGCCGAAAGACCTAAAACTGGGATGGCCTGGGTTTCAGGATCATCTTTCAATGTGCGGACGGCTTCCCATCCATCCATCACAGGCAGACTCATATCCATGAGAATCAAGTCAGGCGATTCCGAGCGGGCCATGTTCACTCCCTCCAGCCCATCCACAGCAATGAGGACTTCAAAGCCCTTGCGCGCCAAACGCCGAGACAGCATGTCTCGGTTCATTTCATTATCTTCAACAAGAAGGATTTTTGTCATCAAAAAGTCCTGGTATCCCGTGTCTAATTCACAAATTATTGGGGATCTGCAAGCAGGTTATTTAAAAACTATTATAGAGAATTGGACTAGCCTAATTTTATTGAGATACATAGTATCCTGCTCAGGAATCTGATTCAAGTCTCATCTAAATATCGTCAAGGGATTAGGCGAAAAATAACCTGCATTTGCCAAAGGAGAAGGTAACATCACTTAAATTTGTGGTGAGCCTGCCAAAACTTTCTCTAGGGATAAAGCAGGACCGAGGACCAGAAAAGGCTGATGGCTTTTTTAAATTGTTCCATTTCTTCAGAACCTTCTGGTTTTTTGAAGTAGCTGTTAGCTCCATTTTCATAAGCAAGTAAAACATCTGAGGAGGAAGAAGAGGTGGTCAACATGATTGTCGGAACCTTTTTCAAACGTGGGTCATTCTTGATGATTTTGGCAATCTCTAATCCGTTTTTCTTGGGAACTCTGATATCCAGAAAAATCAGACCCGGCTCAGGGTATAGAGTTACATCCTGGTATTCCCCCTTCTGGAACAAATAGTCTATCGCTTTATCACCATCCTGTACCCAGTGTATTAAAGCTTTATCACAACAGTTTTTCACCGTGCCTTCCAATAAACTGAAATCGTCGGCATCATCCTCCACCACCAATACCGTCACCCTGTCTTTAAGGCTTTTAACCGATTTAGTCATTTGCCATGCCTTTCTGGAAGTTTAATATTAAACATAGATCCACCCTCACCCGGAAGGCTCTTTACTGCTATATCTCCTCCGTGGCTGACCACAACCTTTTTACAAATGGCAAGCCCCATACCAGCTCCCTCTATCTGGGGGTTGAGCCTCTCAAAAGGCTGGAATACAAGGTCTGCATATTCATCCTTGATTCCCATACCATTATCCTTCAAACAAATTGTTATAAACCCTTCATCTCCCACAGTGGATGAAATTTTCACCTCAGGAGGAATATTTTCCTTCCGGTATTTGAGAGAATTGGAAATCAGGTTTTGTAACAACTGCACCATTTGGGCCTTATTGGCTTCGATGATGGGTAACGACTCACTCTCAACCTCACCGTTTACTGCCCTAATTTGGTCCGACAAAACAGCCTTAACTTCGGACATGACATCGTTCAGGTTAACCCTGTCAAAAGTAACGGAATGACCTGCTAACCGGGAGTATCCCAAAATATCATCGATCAACAGGTGCATTTTCTTTCCAGCACGCAATACTTTATCCAGTATAAATTCATCTTCTTTAGTAAAACGGGTGCCACTTTCAAGCAATGTTTCGGTAAAGTTTATGATTTTTCTAACCGGGGCCATTAAATCGTGCGAGGCAATGGTGGCAAAGCTTTCCAGATCCTGATTACTTTGTTTCAGTTCCGCTAATTTAGTATTCAGATAGGCATGCATTTTATGCTGCTCTGCATAGACCTCTTTCAACTCTATCTCATCTTGTTCTGTTTGCCGGGTATGCTTTAGTAACTTCTGATTAACATCGTGTAATTCCTTCAGTTTAATCTTCAGGTTTCTTTCCAGACTAGTACTCTCCGTAACATCTACCCAATTCACCACATAGCCTGCCAACTGTCCTGATTTATCTGGAATAGCATTGATCTCAGACCTTAAAGTAATGCCTCCAAATTCAAACTCGGCTTGATGAGGAAGCATCGAAGGATTTGTCAGAATTGCCTCAACTTTTCCGGGATCTCTGTGAAATCGGTGAATGGGCTCACCAAGGATATCGTCAATATTTATCTTAAATTCATCCTGAAGAGTTGGCTCAACAGCTTTTAGGGATTTTCTGGCGCAGGCATTCATAAAAACGATATTGAAGTCCTTATCTGCAATAAAAACATTAACCATCAAACTTTCGACAAAGGCATGCAGGTCGATAGGGATATTAATCAATACCTTACCTCTCTTACTGAGTTAACTCTCAAACTCTTGCGACCTAATTCTAGGTCAATAAAAAAAAATAATCCTGTACGTCAAAATCTGACACGCATTATAATACATTTTTTTATTTTTATCGCTAAATACTTGTTTTTTTTACCTTATTACAATCTGACCGAGTTTCACCAAGCTTCATTATTTTCCCTATAGGGATATATGCGGACCTCAACCATACTAAAACTCAAGAACAAGCTCCACACAGACAGAATATTGATATTCGGATGTTTTGAGGGCTTAAAGGCATCTTCTTTCAATCCTGGCTACCAGATTGCAGAAAAAACCTTTTATCTTTCACCCTGAAAACCAAATAGCAACCCTTAGCTTAAGATAGTCATAACCTTAAAGCTTGAGCTAATCTATGCCAACCGGTATCATCCCATTCCATGACTCGTGAAATTAAATCAGCTTATCTCGCACCGGAAGGGTTTCTCGATCCCTTGCTTCAAGAACTGGAAGGAACTACAGGCATCCACGATCAATTGGTGCTTTCCTCCAAACCTGTAAAAAATGCTCACTGGGCACAGAATATCTGGCGCAATCCCCAAATTCTCCATATCGAATCGATCAACGATGCGGCAAAACAATTGAAAACTATTCAGCGGAACTGGTGCCTTTATTCGCACACCCTGCACCGCAGAGCCAGACTGATTCTGGATAAACTTCCGCCAGTGAACTCTAAACCTAAGAGTTTTCCTTCTCCATTATCAACTTCCCCTTTAGGGAGCTTCACCCTGCTGGATGAAAACACATTGCTCGCCTCGGCAGATTGTTCGAATCCTCTTCCGAACGGAGAAGCACATTTTGTCGAAGATAAAAATGGTCCGCCCAATCGCGCTTACTTAAAACTTTATGAAGCTCTCACTCTAACTGGCACAACACCACAACCGGGGGAGTTTTGTATAGATGTAGGGGGTAGTCCAGGTGGGTGGGCTTGGGTGGTGAACCAATGCGGCGCGGAGGTTTTGAGTATCGACCGTTCCCCGCTTTCTCCATCCGTCGCTAAATTGCCGGGAGTCTCGTTTCAGAAACGCGATGCTTTCACGCTGATGCCGGAGGAATTTAAAGGTCGCCGCATTGATTGGCTGTTCTCGGATGTTATTTGTTACCCGGAAAAACTTTATGAGTGGATACTAAAATGGGTGGAATCGGGCATCTGTAAAAACTTCATCTGCACGATTAAATTTAAAGGCAAACCCGATCTTCTAATCGCTGACAAGTTTGCCGCCATCCCCGGTAGTCAGGTGCGGCACCTGTTCCACAACAAAAACGAACTGACCTGGTTCAATATCAGTTCACCAACTGACTTAAGTCTTTAGCGGCATTGAGGATATCAGTTTTATTTAAAGATTCTGCTAAAGCCACAGCTTCATCAAAGCAAAGGTCAAATTGCTCACGGTCTCCCAACGTCCGATACAAAACACATACGGAAAACAGAGGCTGAAGAATTTTCAATGCGTCTTGAAGCTCGCGCCCCATCCGCACCCGATTCTGCAAAGTGACTGTTCCTCTTTCCAATGCTCCTTGCACGGAAGCAAACCGATCATCAATTTTCAGTCCGTCGGCCTCGCTCCACACGTCAGTAAAAATTTCTAATGCCCTTTGCCATTCACACTTCCGCCAGAACGTAACGCCTACCATCGCAAAAATAGCCCTCTCGCCCATCTTGTCACCGGACTTTTTAAACAAACTCAAAGCCAGACTGAACTGGTCCAATGCTTTTTGCAATTGAGCTTTTTCCCAGAAAGCCGTTCCAAGCGCAGTCAAAATCACCGCCTCCTGATCGGCCTCTCCCTTTTCCCGAATAATCGGTAACGCTGTCTGCAAACAATGTACGGCAGAATCATACTTTCGCACTTGCTGGTAAGCATTGGCCAATGGAATGATTGCTTCCACCATTTCAACTGGAGAAGCTTTTTCTTTCGCGCTATTAAATTTTGTTTCCAACTCAGAAAGTGGCATTTTATTGGAACTTTTTTAAAAGTGAGTCATCATATACACAGATATCTTAACTTCATAAAGGACTACAAACCATGTTTAAAGAAATTGCGGCTCAAAAAGCACAAGAAATGGTTGAAGAAGATTCGGCGAATGTAGTCGACATTCGAGACCCCGGGTCATACGCTGCCGGGCACATTCCCAACGCAGTTTCCCTGAACGATGGCAATGTGAAAGAGTATATCGAAACTACCGATAAGGAAAAACCTCTGATCGTTTGCTGTTACCACGGCAACTCCAGTCGTGGTGCCGCCGAATACCTTTCACAACAAGGGTTCAAAGAAGTTTATAGCATGACCGGCGGATTCGAAGCTTGGCCCGACTAACTACTAGCCGTAGAGGCAATTAGCAAAAACTTGCACTGGTAAGCAACGAGATAGCCCGATTGAATGAGTCATTGCAAATTTCTCTCGCACGGTAGCATGCCTTTATCCTTGTAACGCCGTAGGGCCTCCGGGCAGTTGCAAGTTCGATCAATACCTTGCAATCTTTCAAATACCGTTCCGATCAATTGAGGAAATTTTTGTATTGCCGCGTCAACCTGTTTTCGTTCCTCTTCGGTTTGCATCCCTTCAAACAATTCTCCCTTTTTAAACTCTCGGGGTTTCACCCCTTCGGCATAATTGGTCAAATAGCAGAACGGCGTGTAGCACATTTCCATTTCCCGAGCCAGGAAGGCTTCCGGCGCCAGAGTCATGCCCACCAAGTCGGCACCCAGTAAACGCAGTTTACGGATCTCTGCCGGGGTTTCCAAACGGGGTCCTTCTGTACAGGCATATACCGCTTGCTCATGATGAGGTAGTCCGCTTGAATGCAAAATATCGTGCAGGGCTGAAGCAATTTGCGGACAAAAAGGTTCGTTCATGCGGATGAACCCGATCCCTTGATCCTTAAAAAATGTAGTCTCCCTATTTCTCGTTTCGTCGATGATATCGTTCGGCACCACAAAATCTCCCGGCTTGAAAGTGGTGTTGATGATTCCCGGACCCGACCACGCTATCACCCGCTCGACCCCGCATTGCCTCAGAGCATAAATATTAGCGCGGTAATTGACAAAGGGCGCGGTGAGGGAATAATCGGTTTCACCGTGACGCGATAAAAATAAAAAATCCTGGCTTTCAGAACTGAAATGGTGAATGGGTGCGCTTTTGCCATAAGGAGTTTGCAGAACTTGACAGTCCTTTTCCTGGCCAAGGGCCTGACCAGTAAGAAGATGGTAGGCCCCACTGCCACCAAGCACCGCAATGGGAACCTTGAACGGGGCAGATTCAGTCATCAGTTTTAATCGAGGTAAGTTTCAATATCGCCAACATAATTGGCTGCCGATTCGCGGATACCGCGAATTTCTTCATCGGTCAATTCCCGCTTTACCTTCGCTGGAGATCCCAGCACAAGGCTCTTCGGGGGAACCTTCGTGTTCGGGGTCACTAGAGAACCCGCACCGACAATGGACTGCTCCCCCACCTCCGTTCCATCCATAACAATCGCGCCCATGCCTATCAAGCATTGCGATCCAATCGTGCAGGCGTGCAAGGTGACGTTGTGCCCCACTGTCACTTCATCGCCAATAATCAGTGGCAGGGTTTTACGCGCCACATGCAGAACACAACCATCCTGAATATTCGTGCGCTTGCCAATGCGGATATGATTGACATCGCCGCGAATCACCGCGTTGAACCACACACTACTCTCTTCACCAATCTTCACATCACCAATGATCTGCGCACTGTCTACAACTAGAGAAGAGTCGTCGATCTCAGGTTTCTTACCTTTAAAAGGATGGATCATTTTAAATCCCTTGAAAAAAGTGGATTACCTCCACTGGTAAATTGCCACGGCTTAATCTTGCCTTTAAGTGGGACTAATGTAACGTCATTTTGATTTTAAAGTCCATCATAAAAACATTACCCGTTATTAGACATATGCTTATCGTGAATGGCCTTATAACTTTTTTCTGCCAGAGTTTGCCGATCCTCACCTGCTGAAATTTCAGGAAGGACCGTTACCGTCGCTAAAAGCCGTGGCGCTTTCAGTAAAGTCATAATATGGCTGATGAAGCTATCTCCGTAATAGGCAATGGTCGGCTGATGATCGTCATGATAGCAAATCTCCACAGGCACGACAGGACGGCTCGCAAGAACCGCCGACTCAAAAACCGCCGATTTGAAAGGCACCACATCGGTTCCATCCGTCGCCTGGGCTTCGGGAAACAGGATCACATTATGCCCACTGTTTAATCGCTGCTTAATTTCCCCGATGAGAGTTTTTACCTGATGGCGTTTGCTCCGGTCGGCGAATACAGTCTTCCCCAATCGTACCAGCCAACCAAACAACGGCCAGTCGGCGATCTCGGATTTTGAGACAAAAAATCCTTTAAAAGTTGCGCCCAAAACAAAAATATCCGGCGAACCTATATGGTTCGCAACGATCAGCGATCCCGGTTTTATAGCAGCATTTCCCTCAATCCGCACTTGGATATTTAGAACCCTACAGGTCACGCGAGCCCACACTTGCGCGAAATAAGCGATCCACCTTAATAACCGTGGCGGTGACATAAAAAACAAAACATGCCCGCACGCTCCGATTAGCACGAACACCCCAAACACCAGGGCATACATTCCTATTCGGATGACCGCAAAACAATATCCCATAAAAAATTCCTAGAAAAATCCTGTTGGCTTTTTTATAACTCTCAACATGTCAGAAGTAATCAGGCGGTTGAGGTTTTTGAGTAAGGAGACTAATATGGAACCAAGCCCTATATTTCCAGCCGGAGTCACACCCATCTCCATTAGCATTGCGTTCCCGACCCGTGACCAGGCAAGATGACCTTTGAACAGGCCGAAATGGATTTTATCCATACCGCAGAATGCGCCCAGTCCGCTCACTAAATGGACTCGCTCATTTTGCTTAGATTTTTCCGCAAGATAATGATTCAGCTTTTTCACCGCCGAATCAGCCTGATCAAAGCTCACCGGACTGTTTGGATAAAAGATGGATTTCAATAATTTGAAAGACGTCTTGCTCATATCTTTGGAGACATCCACATGGATGGAAGTCACAAAAACTTCAGCATTCAATCCCAGGGATTTTTCGATCAGAGTATCCAGACATTCGATGAGCAAGGACTCAGGGCTTCCATACATGATGTCGTTGCCGACATCCGTCAAGAGCACCGTCATCCGAAAACCACTTTCCGCATAAACTTTAGCGGACTCCATGACCCGACATTCGCCAATGGGGGAATAGGTGAAATTGAACAGTCCTCCGCGAGCACAATAACCCCGGCCCGGACCCAACGCATTGATAAACTCACTTGCTGAAATATTCTTGGATATCTGGCGGGTCAAAGCGGAGTAGCCTCGCGCCAGATTACTGGCACCTAACAAGACAAAGAGAAACCGGTCATGTTGAGAACCTTGCATGGCCCCTTACGAGGACGGCCGGAACCGAGCCGGCACACCGGAAATGGAAGCCCGGGTTTCTAATTTTTGCCGCAGTTTTTTGTAAAAATCCACGGTCTTTTGCATGTTCGGAGCCTTTGCATGCCCACGTCGCTGAAGAAAACTTGCACGGGAAGAATAACCCTTGATGGTCGTGTCATAATGTTCGAACCGACTTTTCCACCAATTTCCCGGCTTACCATCCCAAACTAATTCATTCTGATTTTGCGGCGGTTTTAAAGTGAGGCGTTTATTAGTGCGGTCGATTTCAAAACGGAAGTCGCCAAGAAAACTCATTCCCAGCAATCCATCAATTCCTTTAATGTGGCTGTTGATAGACGCTTCAACCAACCGGGTTTCGGCAGAACCTACCGCAACCATATCGAGCGCCACCAGCGGCATCCAATCTTCCCCACCCGCAGTATTGAAAGGCAACTCGGCAGCACCAGAGTAAGGTGATATCCCTAGTTTATTGCCGATTTCTTCAGTAAGTGTGATGAGGGAGGCGCCAGTATCCAGCATTAACCGGGCCTTGACGCGACCATTGAGAATGGTATCAACAAGAAAGTTGCCACCACCAGCGGGTATGAGAGGAATCTGGACTTCCCCATTTGATGAAACTGATCCGGGAAGTTCTATAGCGGCAGAAGGTTTTGGAGTTGCCCGATACGCACCTCGGGCCTCACGGTGCTTGCGAACGCCTTGTTCGTTGTCGCGGTACTGTTTGGGAATTTTGGAGATATCATCGGTGAAATGGATCGCGCCTTTGTCATCCCGATAAGAAAAAATACCCGCGAGACTGGCTTGCACTGCAAAAAATACAACAAAAAGAACCAGCGCGAACTGGACAACAAATTTGCAGAAAACTCTATTCAGTTTCGATCGGGCTGACATAGACTTCGCGAGGCCTGACTCCGTCAGACGGACCCACCACCCCTTCTCGCTCCATGGTTTCAATGATTCGTGCAGCCCGATTATAGCCTATTCTTAAACGCCGTTGAATATAAGAAATGGAAGCCTGCCTGTCTTTGGCGACAATGGCAAGCGCTTCATCATATTTTTCATCAAACGGTTCTTCCTCTTCTCCGCCACTATTCCCGTCTTCAATAGCCGACTCGAAAATATCTTCCAGATAATTTGGTTTCGCCTGTTTCTTAATATAGTCCACTATGCGCTGTATCTCCTCATCACTGACCATAACACCATGCAGTCGATGAAGTTTTGAAGTTCCCGGAGGCAGAAACAACATATCGCCTTTACCGAGAAGTTTGTCGGCACCCATGGCATCCAAAATAGTTCTGGAGTCCACTCTCGAAGTGACTTTATAAGACATGCGTGTGGGGAAATTTGCCTTGATGATTCCCGTCAAAACATCCACTGAAGGACGTTGCGTAGCAACGATCAGATGGATACCTGCCGCTCGCGCCATCTGCGCCAACCGGGTTAACGAGTCTTCCACTCCTTTGGATGCGACCATCATAAGATCGGCCAATTCATCAATCAGAATGACAACAAAAGGGAGCTTGGCGGGAGGTTCCGGCAAGATATCCTCGTCTTCCTCCTCCGCATCTTCAGCACTGACAGGCTTGACCCCTTTATTGGCTATTTCGCGTTTCTTAAGTTCCAGGTCATATTCTTTCTGGAGTTTCTCTGCATGGTCGTTAAAGCCGTTAATATTACGCACTCCACATCCGGCCATCATTTTGTAACGCGATTCCATTTCGTTGACCGCCCACTGAAGCGCAGCCGCAGCTTTTTTAGGATTGGTCACCACCGGAGAAATAAGATGCGGAATACCATCATAAATCGATAACTCCAGCATTTTCGGATCAATCATGATCATTTTTACTTCATCCGGCGTAGCATTCAAAAGGATACTGCAAATCATAGCGTTGAGCCCGACACTCTTGCCCGAACCGGTTGAACCCGCCATGAGTAAATGCGGGGTCTTCGCCAGATCCTGCACTGCCGGTTCTCCGGTAATATCTTTTCCAATTACAAGAGTGAGTTTAGATACCGATTCCTGAAACACATCCGAAGTCATGACATCTTTAAAATAAATTGTCTCGCGCCGTGTATTGGGAATCTCAATGCCCACCACTGGCTTGCCCGGTACGGGTGCCAGAATGCGAAGCCCTACACAACGCAAGGCCAGGGACAGATCGTCCGCCAAAGAAACTATTCGGCTGACCTTGATTCCCGGAGCCGGTTCATACTCAAACAAAGTAATGACTGGACCAGGCAGCACCTGTACCACTCGCCCTTCAATGCCAAAATCTAATAATTTTTTTTCCAGAATTGCGCTGCTGGCAAGAATTTCATTCCGGGCTTTATCGTCCTGCGTGTCCCTGCCCGGCGGTGGGTCCTCCAGCAGTGAAAGTGGGGGAACCTGATATTTGCCCGTTGAACTCATGAACTCAAAATTATCCTGAACCACAAACTCGGCTTTCTCTTCCTTGGTTTTCTTTTTTCCTGGTTTCTCTTCATCTTTCACAACCTTCTCAGGACGATTGCGCGTGACGATCACTGGCTGCACAGCCGCTTTATTAATCTCCCGCATCTCCTCTCGCACCGTTTGAAATTTTCCGATCATACTCCGCGAAGACGATAGAATTTTTAACACCATATTTTTTGTTCCGACACCCGTCAATATTGACGCTGTAGCCAGAGCCTTGAAAATTTTCCCTACTCCCTCTACCAGCACATTAACCGGAATGCGCGTCATCACCAGAAAGGCTACGAACAATAAAGTGACCAAGGTCAGCACTGCCCCAGAAGCATTCAACCAGGTCACTAGAAATCCGCCCAGACCATGACCGATCAATCCACCGACCGGAACCGCCGAGCCAAAAAATGGATCAACCTCAAACTGAATTGCCAGCAAAGAACACAGGCCAACCAAAAACAAAAATCCCGAGCTTAATATCAATGGCAGGTTATGGAAATCTTTTCCACGAACCAAAGCCCAACTCAAAAACAAAGTGATCACCGGGAAGAAAAACGAGCCGCTTCCAAAAACACGAGCCAGACCATCGGAAAAATAAGCTCCGACCATGCCAGCAGAGTTTGTCACGTTCGCATCTGTAACACTTTTATTGAAGGAAGGATCGTCCGGCGAAAAGGTTATCAACGCCATCACGCTGAATACCGTGAAGGCAAGTGCAACCACACCAAAAAAATCTCGGATCAGTATATGTACAGTTTTTTCTTCACTCATGGGTCACAATTCTCGGGTTGGTTTGGGTTATCAATCGGTGACTGGTGTTATGGAAAACTGTGTCATGTTTCCAATTCGCGTCATCGGGTTCCGGGTAGTCTAGGTTGTAGTGCAAGCCCCGACTTTCTTTGCGGGTCATAGCTCCCTGAATGATCAACTGCGCCGTAATGGCAATATTTCTCAGTTCCAGAGTGTCCTTGGTAATTTTAAAGTTCCAGTAATATTCCTGGATCTCTTCCAATAAAAGTTCGATGCGACTTTCTGCACGTTTCAAACGCTTGGTGGAACGGACAATGCCAACATAGTTCCACATCAATCGGCGAATCTCATCCCAGTTGTGTGAAACCACAACCGACTCGTCACTGTCTACCGCGCTTCCGGGGTCCCATTCAGGAATCCGGTGCGTCTGGCTCACTCCTCGGGATTCTTTGAACAAGGCAACCGCCTTCTCCACCGCACGGTGCGAGAGCACCAGTCCTTCCAGCAAAGAGTTGGAGGCCAGCCGATTGGCACCATGCAAGCCTGAGAAACACACCTCTCCACTGGCAAAAAGTCGTTTGATATTCGTCTGCCCACAGGCATCCACTACGAGTCCGCCGCACATATAATGCGCCGCTGGCACTACAGGAACAGGTTCCTGCGCCATATCGAATCCGAATTCCAGACAGGTTTTATAAATATTAGGGAAGCGTTCGCGAATGCGGTAACCCTCAAGATGCGTCGCATCCAGAAGGACGTAGTCATCGCCGCTCTTTTTCATTTCGTAATCAATCGCTCGCGCCACCACATCACGGGGAGCCAGACAACCTAAAGAATGGTAGTTCTCCATGAACGTCTCGCCGTTTTGCAGACGCAAAATCCCGCCCTCGCCCCGCACCGTTTCCGAAATGAGAAACGACTTCGCTTTCGGGTGAAACAAGCAAGTGGGGTGGAACTGAAAAAATTCCATGTTGGCGATTTTTGCTCCTGCCCGATAAGCCACGGCAACACCATCGCCGGTCGCCATGAAAATGACCCGGCCAACCATCGTCTCCACCTTTTGTGTCAAGTGGTTCAACACGTAAAGCCCCAGGGCTTCGTCTTCATCGCTTCCAGGATCAACTTTTTCATCAAGACGCGCGCGCGTGATGAGGTCAATCGCCATGTGATGTTCAAATATTTCTATATTATCCTGAGCGTGAACCGCTTCAATGAGAGTGCGTTCAATCTCCCAACCAGTGAAGTCATTCGCATGCAGAATGCGGCGTTTGGAGTGCCCACCTTCTTTTCCCAGGTCAAATTCAGCCCCTCGAATGCGGTCAAACTTGGCACCGAGTCCGATCAATTCCCGAATCCGAGCCGGACCCTCACGGCAAGCAATACGAACAAAATCTTCATGGCAAAGTCCGCGTCCGGTTTCCATCGTGTCCTGAACATGCAATTCAAACGAGTCGTCTTCCGCCATCACCGAGGCGATACCGCCCTGAGCATATTTGGTCGCCGACTCCTCCAACGCGTCTTTGGTAATGATGCCAACAGAACCAAATTTACAAACCTTAAGAGCAAACGTCAGCCCCGCCACACCAGACCCGATTACAATGAAATCTTTATCAATAGCCATGCCGCATTTTAACCAATTAGGCCTTTAATATCAATCAGATAATGATATGAGCCCTAGGCTGACTGAACAGAGAATTTCACCACAGGGATGTTCGTGATAGGCTATGGCGAAATTAATATGCTTCTCTCCAGTTGATTTCCCCCCTGATAAGGGAGGACCCAGAGGGTTGCAAAATGTAATTACATTTTTAGGGGTTTATTCAACAAATCTCCCCTAACCCCTCTTATCAGGAAGGGAACGAAGGCTATAAACCATGCCCGAACCTCTGACCCAAAAAGAAGTACTTAGAAAGCTCGCCCGTGGTGAACAATTCGGTGGTGTAAAAATCGGGGATGTCGATTTTCGCGAATATACCTTCAAAGTGAAAATAAATTTTTCAGGTGCAATTTTTACAGGAACAGCAAACTTTGCCCGGGCGGAATTTTTAAATGGCGTGACCTTCTATACTGCCAAATTTACTGGGGGTGAAGTAAATTTCACTGCTGCCAAATTTCACGGCAAAGAAAAAATAAGCTTCCGCAGGTCCCACTTTTCTGGGGATGGAAGGGTGAATTTTTATCAAGCTCAATTTCACTGTGAGGAAATAACAGATTTTTTTATGGCTCGGTTCACTGGCAAGGGAGGTGTGATTTTTGATCGTGCGCAATTTTTTGAGGGCGCTAGCTTCCTTCGCGTTATTTTTTCAGGGAAAGAGGGTATGAGCTTTAGTAACTCAACTTTTTCAGGTCCTGGAAAAATAAGCTTTGAAAAAACCACCTTTGAAGAGGGTCAAACAAGTATGTTTGAAAGAGTCAAAATTGACTCTCATGGCTACATAGAGTTTGTTGATGTATCCACCTTGGGAAACGTATTGTTTCTTTACTCCGATCTGGAAAAAATAGGTTTTAAAAACGTGAGGTTCCGTCAAACTCAAAACCAGTTCTTTAATCGAGAATACCTAGCGGATGAAGAAAGAAGTAAAATAATTCATAAAAAATATCGTGAAGTAGAATACAACCGTGATTATTATAGTCAGGTCAGCATTTTATATCGCAAGCTCAGAGAAAATTTCGAGGGCCAACTTGATTTTCATCGCGCAGGTGACTTCCATTACGGTGAGTTGGAAATGCGGCGCAAAGCCAAAATGCTGGAATGGAAAGAAAGACCCATTTCAAAATTTCTGCCTTCTTTAAGGTATTTCAACCTCACTCAACTCTACAAAATAGTTTCCGGCTACGGTGAAAAGTGGCAACAATCGCTGGCAAGTTTTCTGGCTGTGTGGCTGGTTTTTACCTGCTTGAATTTGTTCTGGGTTGAACCGAAAGTAGCGGATCAGCAACAAATCGTACAGTTGACGCAATGGTATCAAGATCCCATCCATGCATTTCAAGGTTCTGCGCTATTCAGTTTTAAAGTATTAACTTTGCAACGCTGGGAGCGCGACTTTCAACTGAAAGGCATACCTTACTTTCCCAAATTCTTCGTTGCTGTGCAACACTTGATCGGCCCCACCATCATAGCCTTGATGTTGTTAGCCATCCGCCGCCAGTTTCGTCGGTGATCTGCCAGAATCACCGGATCGTCTTTGCGAACGAAGTGAAGCAATCCAGGTTCTGGATCGCCACGCCGCTTCGCAGCTCGCGATGACGAGCTATGGAAGTTTTAGCCCCGGCTCCAATGTGATGAGTCCTTCAGCATACTGCATGCCAAATTCCGGGAACAGGTCTGGGTGGGTGCAATGAGCGAGTATTTCCAGAGAGTCGAGAATGCGTGGGCCTGGTCGGTTGAAATAGGAGTTTCCATCTACCAGATAAACTCGAGTTCCTGATTGCCAGTCCGGAATTTGCTTTTTCAGTAATTCCATTTCTTTCAAGGTCTGGTCCAGTTTATAACCGCAGGGTTTCACGATCACAACATCAGGGTTGATCTTAGTTAAGGTTTCCCGGTCAACAACGGGTGCAGGTTGACCGCTCTCGGCGATGCAAACCTGGCCCCCGGCAATATCGATCATTTCCGGCAACCACATGCCTCCGACATAAATGGGGTCGATCCATTCTATTGTCAAAACTTTCGGTTTCTTTTTTTCAAAACCCACCAAGCGTTCACGCACAACCTGAGTTTGCTGATCGACTTCTTCTAAAAACTCATATCCTTTTTGTTTCACCCCCAGCGTCTCGGCAGTGTTTAGAACATCGTTCCAGATATCTCCCAGCATTTTAGGTCTGAGAGAAATAATTTTTGCGCCCACGAGTTCGCGGCAAGCTTCTTCCACCTGCGAAAATGAAACAGCACATACATCGCATAAATCCTGCGTCACGATGAAATCGGGTTTTAGGGATTTCAACAATTCCACATCGAGGTCATAAACCGAAACGGCGTTTTTCATCACCTCAAGAACAGATTCATGAATGGCTGAGCTATCGAGCGACGGATTAACACGGGTCGAAGTGAGGCGAGGAAGAGACTTCACCGTCTCGGGATAATCGCATTCATGCGACACGCCCACCAGGTTTTTCTCTAACCCCAGTTTCACTATAATTTCGGTTGCTGAAGGAAGTAAACTGACAAGTCTCATTGAACAGTTCTCATAGGTTTGAAGTATAAAAATAACAATAGAATAAATGTCACACTGCTAATGATAGCACCTGTTTTTAACCCAACAGGCTCATAAGAAAATTCTATAGAGTGACTGCCCGGTGCCAACTTGACGCCCCGATAGAAATAATTGGCGCGATAAATGCGTTCAGGCTTGCCATCCACCTCCACCTTCCAGCCAGGGAAGTAAGTATCCAGCAAAACCAGAAACCCTTCTCCATTCTGGTCTGTAGATAATTCAACCTTGTTGGGAGAATAGGTTATTTTATTCACCTGCCCGGAAAAATTACTCCGTGTTTGGATTTGTACTTCTTCGGCCAGCAAAACTTCCTTTAGAGGGTCAAACAAATCGCTATAATAAGTATTTAATAAATGAGGCTCCCGCCCACGCTGTGACCCGCCCACTATGAATGCCCTCGGTAGAGCATTGTCAAAAACCTCGACTGGCTTTAAACCCATAGAGGCAAGATCCCTTCCTTCATCTGTAATCCAGTATTTCACATTGCTTCGTTCTAATATACGGATTCGTTTATCCGGTGGGGACTTGATAAAAAGTTCTGTCCATAACCACCCATCGTTCAGTTCCAATCCAGTAAGTCCATTTGCATAGCTCATTCCATAAATCATTCCCAAATTCGGACGAAGGAGATTTTTCAACGCAAGATGCGAAGCCATAAGAGATTCTCTCAGGGGGAACTGGTTGGCGGTAGGTAACTCTTCATCATCAAGCAATCTTCCCCCATAAATCCGATAAAAATCTTGCGACCTTTCTAATTTGTTATAGAGTTCAGGACTTCTTTCGAAGAACGACCGGTCGACCACTGGCAATAACGAAACGTTCCGAGCCCACAACTCCAAAATCAAAAGAGATACCACAAGAACCCTGAATGCCATTGCACCCTTTGTTGCGGTTGAAGCCAGGGCAAAAAGAGTTGCAAGGATAAATATAGTTACCAACCCCGTTATCCATTCCCTCCCGGGCTCCATCACCATGGTCCACACCAGAAAAACCAGCAAGATAAACACAGCGAGCATAGAAGGTACTTGACGGATTCCTGCGTGCCTACCCCCCAAAGCATCCAGTCCTATTCCCACCAGAAAAACCATAGAGAAAGCAGAAAGGAAAAAGAACTTTTCTGGGAATCGGAAAAAATTTAGCACCGGAACCCAATCATAAAACCAGGAATAGATGGGGTTAAATCGGCCAAGTGCAAAAAAGATTCCTGCAAAAAACAAAACACTCCAGAACCAGAACGCCCGGTTTTTAATCCCAGAGAATAAACCGGCGAGCATAAGCCCCAAAGGAACTAGACCCATAAAATAACTTTGCAAAAAAAATTGCTTGGAAAAATTGGCTGTATTCATAAAGCCAAAATAGTTTTCAGGAAGAACCATCGCCGATAACGCAGAAGGCGATAAAGACATTGCCGAATTAGTCTCAAAATTCACGCCGGACGAACGCACCGACTCCTTTACCAACTCTGCAGTAGGGATAAGCTGGATAGCAGACAAACCCAGGCTCAAAAGTATCACCCCGATAAACATTCCTGTCCGTGAAAAAAAGGAACTGTAGGTGGATTTCCCTGGTACCACAAACACAGAATAACCCCACAGGATTGCTACTGTAAAAACGCAGGTTTCTGGACTACCAGCAAGAACCATAAAAGCGAAAAACAAAACGGTCGCCAGAAAATCAGCCCGCTTTTTTTCCAATAGAAAACGGTTTAAATTTAAGAGCGTCAGTGGCAACCATACTGCTGCCTGAAAATGATTGTAAATAGATGCTAGGGAAAGAAAATAACCACCCAAAAGAGCCGTCCCAGCAGAACCTAAAGAAGCTTCCGGCGATAGCCCCCAAAACCGGGCCAATCTGTATACGGAGAAGGTCAGGACGAAATGGTGAAGCAAAAAACAGGTATTGAAGGCCGTACCAAAATCTTCCAACAGAAAAATCAAGTTCGGCGGATAAAAAACTCCGGGGTGATATAAAGAGAAGAAAGGTATTCCACTGGAAATTTGCATGTTCCAGAGTGGTAGGGCACCCTCCCCCCAGGTTTTCCAGATGAAGTGCTTAAAAGGATAACCAAAGTGCAATATGTCCCTGAAGAAGAAAGTTTTACCTTCAAATAAAACCGGGAAAAACAAAGTCAAAAAAAGTGCCATCAATACCAGAATAGCTGTCAAATCTTTATTCAACCGACAAATCCAAACTGGGAATGAAAAAATTATGATACCCCTCGGTTTTATGCCCCTAAAACCATAGCGCGGAGCTTGTCACTTTCTTTTTAAAAGAAAAATCCCCACCCTCCGTTAAAAAAGAAGAGTGGGGATTTCCGTTAGCAAAAATAACTACTAGCTGATGGCACCATTTTCATCAATAGTATACGCTGTGGAGGTCCCGTCTGAAGCATGAACCGCTGTTGCTTCAAAGTCCGCCTCATCATCTGTTCCAGCAGTAATAACAACGGTAACGCTTGGCGAAGATACAAATCCATAAGAAGCACCTGCAACAATGGCTGTAGTACATGCATTCGTACCCGCGGTATCTGCCCAATAAGCTTTGCATGCCAAAAAGATATTATGCAGGTTACCTTTTGCGTCAGATTGATAAGCTCTGTTCTTATAAGCACTGAACTGAGGAATCGCGATGGCCGCCAAAATACCGATAATCGCGATAACAATTACCAATTCAATAAGGGTAAAACCCTTTTCTCCTTGAACTTTTCTAAACTTGGATGACATTTTTTTCTCCTCCGTTAGGTTAAATATACAAGCTTTCTATAAACTATTTCTCCAATTGCTCAAGTATAAAGCAATCCTCATGCCTTCTATTCAATTGTTGCGGTTATTTATTATAACGCCTTTACTTTTAATGTGTTAGGAATTTATTATCTGTTAGGAGAGTTTTTAAACTTTGAAACCCACACCTAAACTGACAAAAATTGTCAGTTTTTTCACCAAATTTTGTCAGTAGACGAGCTGTTTTGAAAAAATGGCTCTCTTTAACCTCATTATCCCTTGCCAAGTTTCGAGGTTTATGAAACGATTTACTGTATATGACTAATGAATTAAAACGAGTGGGTTTGTTAGGTGGGTCGTTTGACCCTATCCACAACGGGCATCTTGACCTTGCTGTGAAAACAGCACAACTATTTGATTTACAAAAGGTTTTATTCGTTCCTGTTAGTCAGTCGCCGCATAAGCTAGATGCTCTACCCACCTCTTCGCTCCATCGAGTAGCCATGCTTGAGCTGGCCCTTGAACAGGAAACCGCGTTTTCCATAGAGTTATTGGAGGTTCAGAAGGGTGGGGTCTCATACACCATTGATACCTTATCCCGGCTAAAGAAAAAACACCCTGATTGGGAGCTTTTTTTGATTCTAGGTGCCGATGCCTTCATGCTGATGGACACTTGGAAAAGTTTTATCAACATATTAAAACTTTGTCACGTGTTGGTGAGTACACGACCAGGCATCAAGTTAGAGGTTCCAGATAAGTTGAGCCAAAAGCTTGGGCTCAAAAAAACTCCGCAGGAAAATAATGATTTAATACTGCCTATGACTTTGAGCACCACCACCGAAAAAACCATACGCTTATATCAAATTCCAACACCAAATATTTCATCCAGAGAAATCCGGCATAAGGTTCAGGCAGGAAAAGAAATCAAAAATTTGTTGCCCCCTGCAGTTGATCATTATATTATGCACCACCGATTATACCGGACTGAGTCCCCTCCCAATTAAGGTTTAAATGATAGATCAATTAAGTGCTCTGCAACAGTTAGCTGTAGATTCTGCCTCGGACAAAAAGGCTTTTGACATTCTCATTCTGGACTTGCGTAATCGCTCAGACCTGACTGATTTTTTCATGATTTGCAGCGGGAACTCCAAAGTCCACGTTCAATCTATTGTTGATGCGATCCTGGACAATTGTTACCAGACTCACAATAAGCCCTTGGCTATAGAAGGTTATTCAGGAGGCAACTGGATAGTGGTAGATCTAGGAGATTTGATAGTACATGTTTTTCATAAAGAAGCCCGTCTTCAATACGACCTCGAGCGTCTCTGGGGCGATGTTCCTGTTATCAAGGCAGTAGGCCAATAAATATCCTCCTTTAACCAACATCAAAATTAACCAACATCAAAATGAACAAAAAAAAAATAACTAAATTACATTCCCAATTGGAATCCATACGATCCGAGTTACTCGGGGACGTTGAAAAATCAAACCAGAGCGTTAAAGAAAGTGAAATCGGACAAATTGCCGATATCAGCGATGATGCCGCACGCGCCTACAGCCGTCAACTTGAAGGAGAGCTGGGCGAACAAGAATGGAAGAAGCTTAAGCAAGTTGACTTGGCAATCAAAAAAATTAGCGACGGAGAATATGGCATCTGCGCCCAATGCGAAAGTGTTATTCCCGAAGCCCGGCTGGAAGTGGTCCCATACACAGAATTCTGCACCCAATGCTTGAGCGAAATGGAAAAGAATAGTAAGGTCATTAGCATCAATGACGAAAACTCGTTCGAGGAGAATTAAGCGTGTCCTTGAAGCAAATCATTGTCTTCCTTATTTTTGCACTGCTCTCCATTTATACGGCGTTCTTGAACCCTCATGATTCCGTAGTTCATATCACCCAAAACCAATCGCTGAAGTTGCCAACCGTTCTCCTTCTGCTAGGTTCTATTCTTATCGGTGTGATCGTTACGGTTTTCATGTTCTGGACTTTTAATTTTAAAAGCGCATTGGCGCGGTGGAAAGTAAATTTCAAGAAAAAACGAATCGCAAAAAAAATCAGCAAGACTGAAATTCTATTCAAAAAGGGAGAAAGTCTTTTCATCTGCGGCAAGACCGATAAAGCAAAAAGTATCATTGAGAAACTCCTCGATACATCACCCGAGCATGTCGGATCACTCAACCTGATGGGTCGAATCTTATCTTCTACTGGAAAACCTGATCAGGCTGAAATTTTCCATAAAAAAGCTTTAACCCTTGAACCGCAAAACATCCATGCCCTCTTTGATCTGGCTAACACCTATTCCAAAACCGGTCGCCAAAGCGAAGAAATTGCACTGCTCCAAAAAATGCAAGCGATGAATCCGGGAACGATCGCCCCCTTACTTCAGCTTCGTGATATTTATTCAAAGCAGGAAGACTGGAAAAAAGTATGTGTCCTGCAAAAACGAATTTTGCCTCTTCTACGGGAAAATAATGAGGAATTGAAAAAAGAACAAACCCATCTGGCCCAATTCCTTTTTGAACTCGGCAAGAAAAACCTGCAAGCAGGAAACCGGGACAACGCTATTTCCGAACTTAAACAAGCAATTCGAACTTCTGAACAATGCTTACCGGCTTATTTGTCTTTAGGCGATATCTATCTAGAGTCTGGCAAACAAAAACAAGCGTTAAAAATCTGGAAAACCGGATTCCAAAAAACCGGCAATACATCCTGCCTGGTTCGATCACAAATCGCTCTCAGGGAGTCCGATGAATATCAGGATCTCTTACGCACCTACGAGGAGTCTCTGGAAACAACAGAAGATCGACCCCTGCTGATACTTCTATTGTCTACTCTCTATCTGGAACACGGGCAGGAAGATAAAGCCTTGGAGCTCTTAGAAAACAACTCACCACAACACCCTCTGCTACACTCTTTGTTACTGGAAACTGCACAGCAGTCAGGAAAACAAGGGGCTCACTTCGAACTCACCCGAGACGAAATATTCGCCCTCTCCGGCGGAGCCGCCGGTGGCAAATAGTAATAGCGTTAAGTGAGCGTACAAGAAGATGAACTCGACTAGAAAAACTACGGCTCATTGGGTCCAGCGTCACACTGGCGCGGTCGTCAAAAACTAAACTTCCCTCTGGCTAATGAGAACGCATCACGGTACTGGATCGCCACGCTCCTTTCAGTCGCTCGCGACGACGAATAGTGTAGTTTTTAATATTCAGATGGGTGAGCCAGTAAATGATAGGTTATGCAAAGCCTCCCTTATCAGGGGGGATCATATAGGGAAGTGGTAAACTAGCTTTTTCAGCCGAGAAGAATGTTAGTTCGCTAGATAAAGCCCTTGCACACTGGCCCCGCGCCTAGCGGTGGTTTTTGTAGAGTTGGTGGCTGAGAAGTTTGCTGTTTTTGGCAAAGACATGCGCCGCGATCAATACATTTTCTTTGAGGGAGAAATATATTCCTTTTGCAGGATATCTTGCCAAGCTCGCATTCATCGATTGAGGCACTCCATACTTGTCAATCATAGTCGCAACCTTTGCTCCCATTTTGACACCGTCCGCAAAGCGGCCTGCAAACTGGGGCTGAATTTCCAAAGCCTCAATTTTACTTTTTCCATTCAGAAAATGTATGATAACTCCATGGCTAGCATATTCAATAGAAATGCTATCGAGTGTCGATTCCGTTCCACGCTTGACCTTGATGGAGCGAGGAATACCAAGCAATTTAATCGCTTCTTCCAAAGACATCCCTACTTTGAGGTTTTTGCCTATGACCAGTCCTTCCGGTTTTTTCTTCTCGGCCTTTGCTGGGGCTTGTTTTGCATTTTTTTCAGCCGGAACATTGGACTTAACGGCTGGCTCTTTAGCAATTTCCGCCTTCGCCATTGTGGTAGGTTTAGCGGCTGGATTTTCAGTCGGCTTCGTATCTGCCAACACCCCCGCAGGGAGCATCAAACAAAAAATAAATGAAACTAAAATATTCACCGGTTTCTCCTTCCAAATTCAAAAGGCCTTGGATAAAAATCCAATACTCAGGCTATGGGATGTTCGTATTGTAACCCCAAACGCAAAAAAATTAAACATTTAGTTTCAATCATTTAAGGGGTTACTGGCAGTCCAGGGGGAGGAGGAAGGGGTTTGTTTTTCCGTCAGTTTTTCGCCCAATAACAGCTAAGTATCGTCCAAAGATGGAATATTTTTACGGCGGTCCCGTTTTGATTTGGTTTTTTCTTTCTGGAATTGCCTCCATTGAGCTCTATCCTCTTTCGATGGCATAGAAGACTCCTCTTCCTCATCATCCCAGAGATCCGATGAATTTAGCTGAATCCCTTTTTTCGTTCCTTTTGGCAAGTTGCGTTTGCCTTCTTCAAACTCCTTGATGGTCAGCCCCGATTCCATATTGAATAGGTCTTTTTGCTCTTTTTTCCCGCGTCGAACCGACAAGGCTTCTGCTCGCAATCGGATTTCCTTCGCATTGACCAATCCACTTTTCCAGGAAAGCGGGATATTATCGAATCCATACAGTGCTCCGGCCCAGGCTCCCACCAAGGCACCCAGCATTTCCGTTTCTCGACCATGACTCAGGGAATGCGTGAGGGTAGAAGCAAAATTCGGTTCGGATGGATGAAGCACGCAATATAATGCGAGAGGGAGCAAGTTCATCACAAACCCTTGCGAAGGGTGATGAATTTCTTGTTTGGTGAAAGGGTTAGAATATTCGCAGAGCCATTGCAGGGCATCCGGTTCGTGAAATTTTTCAGCTAAACCTTTCAAGGCACCGCTCATAGCGTCTGCCCCTTTAATGCCCCCATCCTCCGACGATGGGAATCTTTGCTGATACTCCTCTTCTGCCTGGCGACATACTTCTTCCGCCTCCTGCAAAATATCTAAAGGCACCAGAGGGTTCTCTTCGGAATCCAGGGCCAAAAACCGGGTCACTAAAAATCCAGTTAGTACGGTTCCCACAACTTCAAACCGGTTTTGACTCATCAACAAGCAAACATCAAAACATTGCCCGGCTAAAGTTTTAGACCATTTCCCTTGGAACAGGGCCAAGGGAACGGCCAAATTGACAAATAAGGAGGTTGAAGAGTTCTGCGCTGAGACCAGTTCGCCTTCTAACAGGTCCACCGCTCGCCACAAACAGGCCGAGTGATTGCGGTAAATCCCGAAATAACCTTCTGGGCCGGATTTTGCAAGTTCCTGAAAGTTTTTGACCGATTTTTGCAGGAACTGTTTTTTGTTTTCAAGCAAGGCATCGCCCACTGCCAGAGCGCATTGGGTAGGTGCGCCATACAGCCCTTGCATGCGATAATTTTTAATTCCCTTTCCCATAATCGGGCGCACATCTTTAAAATCATCCATCGCTCCGAAAATCTGCTGGACGGCGGCGGACTTCAACCCTTTCGCAGGTCGGCCCATGGCATCGCCAACTGCCATGCCAAAAAAACTGCCTATTACTTTATCTCGAATATCATTCATAAATTATTGAGCCACACCCTGAAGGTTAATCACCCTAGGCCTCTTTAAAAATAAAGGAGCTAAAACCTTTTTCAGTCGGGATGACTGCTTACTCGCCAAACAGAGCAATTGCAAAATTGCCACCGGCCGCTCGCCTGCTATAACGCCATTAACGGGGTGGGGTGATTTTGTTCCGCGATAATCAATTCAGGGGTGTCTTGACCCAAAGCCTGACGAGCTGTGATCCGAGCCAGTTCTGGGTGATTATTAGTTTCGCTCATATGCATCAACACGACGAGCCGCAATCCTGAATGTGTGACCGATGATAATAATTCACCACAGGCTTCATTGGAAAGATGCCCGACATCGCTTTTAATTCTTCTCTTGGTAACCCAGGGATAAGGTCCGGCGTCCAGCATATCCACATCGTGATTAGACTCGATGAGCAGGACATCTAGTTTTTGCAGTTTATTTTTGACCTCTGTTGTTACTTGCCCCAAGTCGGTGGCAAGTCCCAGCCGCAACCCCCGGTAATGGATGACAAAAGCCACCGATTCTTCTGCATCATGAGGAGTGGCATAAGGTTCCACCACCAACTCACCAAATTGAATCGGCTCATCAGCGCGGATTGTATTGAAGCCGGGAAGCGTTCCCATCGAATGGCCAGCTCGTCTATAAGTTCCCTCAGTCGTGAAAAGCTGAAGCTGATGTTTCCTTAAAAGCGGACCTATTCCGCGAATGTGGTCAGAATGTTCATGCGTGGCGAACACCGCGTCCAGCCCACTGAAGGATCGGTCAATATGAGCCATGCGTTGAGAGAGTTTTTTTTCGCTCAGCCCGGCATCAATCAAAATACGTTTTCCATCCGCCTCAATATAAAGCGAGTTACCACCACTACCGCTGGATAATATAGAAAATTTCAAGCGTGAAGAGTCAGACTGCTCCGCATAATTGTTTGGCTGTGCTTCTGGAATTTGGATGATAACTTTTCTCCGTGAAAGCGAGAGAGGCCGCCGATAGGTCTATCAACTCCTGATCGGAGAAGAGCCGTTGCGCTTTTGGATTTAGGGTTAAAGCTTTTCTCCGTGGCACTTCTGCTTAATGCACAAAGAACTACAGCAGTACTGCAGGCAGTGGCTACAAAAATGAGTAGCGGCTGGTGGTAGGAATACTAACATAGAAACCGTTAATCAATAATCACGAATCTATTGGAGTTTTTAAATTGGTTTTTTCAGTCCTCTATCTGGGCTTTTTGCAGAGCCCCACTGTAATCGACAAAAACAGATTTCCATTCAGTGAAAATTTCCAGCGCAGTGGTCCCGGCTTCGCGGTGACCGTTGCCTGTTCCCTTGGTACCTCCAAATGGCAGTTGCACTTCCGCCCCTATGGTTGAAGAGTTGATGTAGGTAAGTCCTGTATCGAGTTTTTCAATAGCTTTAAAAGCCCGGTTCACATCCCGAGTATAAATAGCCGATGACAAGCCAAACCTGGAGTCGTTGACGATTTCCACTGCGTTCTCCAAGCTCTTGCATTCCAGTATGCTTAACACCGGGCCGAATATTTCTTCCTGCGCAATACGCATCTTTGGAGACACCCCCGCAAACAACGTTGGCTCAAAGAAAAACCCACCTCGGCAATTACCTTTTTTATAAACATTGCCACCAAGAAGCAACTTTGCACCTTCTTCCACACCCAGCTTGCAATAACTCAAAACCTTTTGGCGTTGCGCCTCGTTGATCAGTGGCCCAACATCGGTGGTGTTTTTGAGCCCATCTCCCAGCCGAAGTGTTTTAGTTCGCTTGAGGAGGCGGCTGGTAAATTTTCTCAGAACTTTTTTATGCACAATGACACGACTACAAGCCGTACACCGCTGCCCGGTCGTCCCAAACGCTCCCCAAATCACGCCTTCTACAGCAAGGTCAAGATCGGCATCGTCCATCACGATGATGGCATTTTTTCCACCCATCTCCAGGGAATATTGTTTCATGTTCCATGCACATTTATGTGCCACCACCGCTCCGGTATCTGTAGAGCCAGTGAAAGAAACCAGATTGATGTTGTGATGCTCTATGAGAGGTTCGCCGATTTCTGTTCCTGAACCGGTGACAAAGTTTAGCACTCCCGGTGGCAAGCCTGCCTCTTCAAAGAGCTTCACAAAACGATACGCCGAAAGAGGGGTATCACTAGCTGGCTTGAACACTACGGTATTACCGCAAACCAAAGCAGGAATCAGTTTCCAGGATGGAATAGCAATGGGAAAATTCCAAGGAGTGATTGCCGCCACCACTCCCACCGGCATTCGTACCGTCATACAAAACTTGTTATTCAGTTCAGAGGGTACGGTTTCTCCTAGCAATCGTCTGCCTTCTCCCGCTGTGTAATAGGTCAGGTCAATTGCCTCCTGAACATCGCCACGGGTTTCGTTAAGGACTTTTCCCATTTCACGAGTCATATCCTTTGCTAGCGATTCTTTATGTTTGACCAACAACTCACCCACCCGGAAAAGAATTTCTCCGCGCTTCGGTGCGGGGAGGTTTCTCCATCCTTCCTGAGCCTTGACGGCTGATTTCACGGCTTTGTTCAGGTCACTTGCATTGGATTTCTGAAAACGTCCGAGAATTTCTTTATGGTTAGCGGGGTTAATATTATCAAAGGTCTCACCGCTGGAAGAAGCTACCCATTTCCCATCTATAAAATTTTTATAGGTTTTGATTGCCATGGTCGTATCCTCCAAGGGATTGCAGAAAAATTATAAAAGACAGGACGATCTACATCGTCCGCCATTATCAATTTAACCCCGCAACTGAGGATTGGCAAGGAAACTGAGTGGAAAGAGAACAGTTTCCCAATAAAGACCCCATGTCTCGCTGAAGCTAAAAAGGTATAGGACTTTAATTATATTATAAAACTGAGAATTATTTTTTTTCGTCGAGGGCAGCGGTAAGTTTTTCCAAAAACTGTTTTTCCTGCTCAGCCTCAGATTTCAATCGCTTTATTATTAGCCAAGTTCTTTTCTTGACCGTGTACTTGGAAGGACGCACTAATTTTTCGGTTTTTTCATCTTCGTCGATACTCGTTTTTAAAAACCCTGAAATCCCTTGAAACAAAGGAATGTCGTGCTTACTGACTTGCTCAAAAAGAGACTTTTTTGAAGGCACATTCTCTGCAATTTCTGCTTTTAGAACGCCGAATTTTTGCCGACTGGCCGGAGTTTTATAATATTTTTCGTATCGGGGGATAGCTACTTTTAAATAAACCCGTATGGCTTCTGCATCAGAACGTTGCGCTTCTGTTAAACCTTCCTTCTCGTCACCTTCCTTTTTTTTACTTTCGATGTCACCTTTTTTGCTGGGCACATCAACTTTATCAACCGTAAATTCTTTTTCCTTGGGTTTTGAGGAACTATTTATAAAAGGTTTTTTACGGTAGGCTTCCGGAACCTTGGTGGGGTCATCGGTGAAAAAGGTTTTACCTTTATCATCTTTCCATTTATAAATCGCGGCTTCTGCATCGACGACCCATATCAATGCGATAAAAACCAATACTGATTTCAAAAATGTTTGTCTGGCTAACATGCTTTAATCCTGATAACCGACTCAAAGGACTTTTAAAATTTCCACTTCTGACACTTGATCTACGATTTCGATAGAACCTATATCATTAACTAAAATAAATTTTATTTTACGGTCCATGGTCTTCTTGTCGTGATACAAAGATTCAAGCACGGCTGAAGAATCCAATTCCGGCATATCTACCGGCAGGCCTAAATTTTTTAGTAACGCTTCCAGGCGATTCGGGGTCTCTTCCGAACATTTCCCAACTGAATGAGACAGCTGTGCCGCGCGCACCATACCCATAGATACTGCCTCTCCATGGATAAACCGGGAGTACTCCGTCAATGATTCAATAGCGTGACCAAATGTATGACCGAAATTGAGAATCATTCGATAATGGCTTTCCCTCTCATCCTTTTCAACCACCCTTGCTTTTATAGAACAGGAGGTCTCTATGATATGAGAAAGGCATTCTGAGTCAAGATTGAGAATTTTCTCATAGCGGGTTTCTAAAAATTCAAAAAAATTCTCATCGGCGATGACTCCATATTTAACAACCTCCGCCAAGCCTGCCCTAAATTCTTTCTGCGGAAGCGTTCTGAGAGTTTCCAGGTCTGCCACTACCAGGCGTGGTTGGTAAAATGCCCCAATCATATTTTTTCCCTTGGGATGATTGACCGCTGTTTTCCCTCCAACACTACTGTCGACCTGAGAAAGTAAAGTCGTTGGCACTTGTACGAAAGGAATTCCCCTCTGATAGGTTGCCGCGACAAAACCCACGAGGTCACCAATCACCCCGCCACCTAAAGCAACCAGAACAGATTTTCTATCGCAATTCAATTCGAGCAGTCGGTCATATAATTTTTCGGCCTGACCCAGATTCTTCGAGGATTCGCCTTCAGGGACTTCGATGATGTCGGTGGTCCACCCTTGAGCGATAAACCCATCTGCCACTTCTTCACCGTATAGACTGTTAATCGAAGGATGGGTGATTATTACAATCCGGCTTGGTTTAAGGACAGACTTTAGAAACTCCCCTACCTGTGCTCTAAGACCTGATCCTATGAGAATATCGTAGCTTCTTTCACCCAAGTCGATATTTAATCGTTGCATAGTCCTGTTATCTTTTATTGAGAATTTCCATAAGAACTGTTTTAACAACCTTAATTAAAACCTGTTCTTGCGCTAGGTTCAATTTGTTTCAATGATGGTAGGAGTGATAAACACCATAAGCTCAGAGATCAAATCGGCATCATTATAACTTTCAAATAATAGTCCCAATATGGGTATTTTAGAGAAAAATGGGACCGACTCTGTGTTCTCACTTTTGCTGCTTTTATAGATACCTCCTAGAACAGTGGTGTCTCCATTCCCCACTAAAACTTCCGTATGCGTTTCACTGGTCGTTATGACTGGGACATTTTGAATTCTTGTTCCACTGTCTTTATTATTAGTGGTATCGATGGTCAAATAAACATTTCCATCAGAAGTCACATGAGGAGTGACCCTGAGACTGAGCTCTGCATCGATAAACTGGATGGAGTTACCCTCGGCCGAATTAACCTGATAAGGTATAGTTTCTCCACTTTCAATCCTAGCTTCCTTATTATCTGCAACTATGACTCTAGGGGAAGCAAGTACTCGTGCTTTATTTTCGGTCTCCAAAGCTTCCAGCTGGAGATTCAATGCCATCCCCGGTATCAAATCTCCCAGCAAAAGACCGATTCCCGCATTACTTCCAGCAGATGTTTTTGTAGTGTCCGCTAAATCCACTAAAAAATTAGAAGTCGACTGGGTAGATGAGGAAATTAGCGTAGAATTAGGGTTGCTTGGAAAAACATCACCCGTCAAGCCCCATTGTACTCCCAATTGTTGGCTGAAATTTTTTGTAATATCAACAAGCTTTGCTTCAATCAAAACCTGAGGTGTGGGAACATCCAAAACCCTTACGGTCGCAAGCATGTCATCCACATGTTCACGCAAATCATTTATAATTAGTGTATTCGTACGAGTGTCCACGGTAATTTGAGCGTCAGTGCGGCTACTCTTTAAGGCAGTAAGGCTCGTTGAGAGTTCGGTAATATCTGCATTGTCAATACGAATCACCTCGGTGACCAGGTCTTGCGCATTACGCTCATTGGCTCTGTCGGCCACCGCGCGGGCTTTTTCAGAAACGCGAGCGCTATCCTCAGCCTGAAGAACAGCTTTGGTAACAATGCGAACAATATTGTTCCCAAAGCATTCCCGTCCCAGACTGCTGTTGGTGAGAATAATTTCCATCGCCTCATTCCAAGCCACATCCATCATTCTAATATTTACGGAACCCCCTACTTCAGGAGAAAGAATGACATTGAATCCACTTATTTCCGCAAATATTCTAAAAAGGTTACGGACATCCGCGTTTTGAAAATCCAGAGAAACTGTTTCTTTCTTTCCATATAACATGGGATAACACGTATCTTTAGCAGCATCATACGCATCAAGCTTCTCTCCTACAGATGATGTAGATAATGCGTCACTTTTCATAGGGGCATTGGAAGAAGCTGTCTCCTTCACAGGCTGAAACTGAGCCATTTCCTGACCTGACGCCTTCCCTGAAGACTGCAGACGAACGATTAGTTTGTTTTTTGAGGGTTTTTTAATTTCATAGTCTGCTGATTGGTTGAGAACTATTTCCAAGCGCAATACACCCGCCTCTTTAAAATGTATGGGGCGGATGGAATTCACGATCCCTTTATCAACCTGAATGCGGCTGATCAGGTTTCCTTTATCCATTTTCGGGAAATCTAAAACGAGTCGCAGCGGGTTCAGAAGTTTAAACGCCGTGTATTGAACAGACTGATTAGATTCGATAGAAACAATAGAGCTTTGCCCATCTTCTTTTGTGTTGAGAGAAACAATTTCTCCCAAAGGCATACTACTTGTGCCCCCGCTCTGGTTTTGAGCCAACATCATTAATGGAGCTGTCCTTTTATCCCCATTAATGCCCGATGAAGACGATTGTTGATGGTCTCCCAGCAGGACTGCAGAATTTGCAGGCCAAGCAGTCAAAAATAATAAAATAAAAGCTATCATTAAATAATGGGATTTTTTGAACATTTGTTTTCTCATGAGTTCGTATTACCCTCGATGGGTGTGCTCTGTGAAAATTGAATAATTTTTTTATTTGTCAGGATATTACCGAGGTAATCCCTGAACTCTTCGATCACAATTACCTGATCGCCCTGTATTTCTTTCACGTACCCGAAGAAAGGACCAATCCTGTCGCCTTTTTTCACCGCATATCCGGTTGTCTCAATCTCGAACATGGCCACCGCTTCCATTTTTTTCTTGATGATTCCTGTCATTCTCAGAGAATTATAGTCAACCTGCAAGGGCGACTCATCCATTCTGATTTCAGAAGACTTCTCCAGCGCATCGCGATAATCCGCTACAACCTGGGCATATTCTTCATCTTCCAGATCTTCCAGTTTTTCCTGGTTATTGAACAAGAACTCGAAGTACTTTAATTTTTTATAAAGTTTGGGGTGTCGGTCTTCAATTTCCTCAAAAACCTGCAAGGCAACGGGTGGAATATCTTTTAACTCGGCCCCAAACAATCGGGCTTCAAACCTGCGTAAATCGGGTTCAGTAAAAACAACCAGCCCCTTATTGTTTACTAGAGGCTGAAAAGGATCTCGTTTCCCAATCAGTAGATATCTTTGTCCGGGTGGAACCATGTCCTTTAACAAAGGGTAATCTGGTCCACCAGAGTCGATTTCTTTCAACAAATCGACTTGAATTAGACCTGCTTTATATAAAGCTCGCTTAACCCCTTTCTTAAAACCGTTGAAGACCTTCTGGTTGAACCACTGACCGGAGTCGGAATTTAAAAACCGGGCATATTCTTCGATCTCTTTATCTTTAAGATTTCTAAAACTAAAAAGCAGGCTCCGCAAAACCACTTCCCGCATGGGTTCAGTAATGCTTTTCTCTAACACTCTCAAAAATTTGCCAGCTTCTTTTCTATCAATATTTTTATTAAAGGGCTGCATCAATTTGACATACCCCAGAAAAAGCGTTTTTCCGGATTTCGTCAAATGAGCAGAGTTCTCGATTCTCTCCACCAACCTTATTCGCATCTCACTCGGAGGAGTATTTGATATTTTTTTCACGAATTCTTCCAGCGCTATCCGGTTGACGGGGTCATTCGCTTCTGCCTCAAGCTTTAATATTTTTTTTCCCAATGTGCTTCTATACCATTGAGTTGCCGAGTGAACATGCTGAGGTTTGTAATCTTCATTAAAAGGTTTCCTCAAAACACTGAAAAATTTACCAGAGGAATATGCCTGGTTCATAATTTCCCGTGCAAATTCACCTTGCCCTGGAGCTAAGGCATCCTCACTAATATTTTTTGAAATTTGTACAATAGATTCAATGTTCCCTAAAACATCTTTAAGGCCACTATATTTGAATAACGTATTAAGCCTATAGTTTCGAGAACGCAGATCTTCCTGAGCAGGAGGAGTCATTGCAGAAGCTACAATAGGCTGGAGCCCTGCCAAAACTATCCACAGGAAAAATGAAATTTTCAAATATAACCTAGCTCTCATGTTCAAACATCATCCTTTAAAAGACCTCAATGCCCTTTTTTCTTGTTTACCGCCTTAGTTGGCGATTTCTTTTTTTTGGGCGAACGATTTTCTGAACCCTCAATAAACGAGTAAGTCTTTGCTATTAACGTGGTATTCAAAGAGCCCACTGTAGCACCCGCAGTATTTCTTCTAGAGTTGGACGCGCTCTGCCCCTGGAGTATTAGATCTTCAAAATTAACCAGACGTAAAAGATTCTGCATATATTCAATGAAATCGAGCGTGACCCATAATTCCCCATCTATCTGGACTTTCAAGGGAATCTCTTTATAAAAATCTCCAACTTTACCCTCCTGCATAGTGAGAGCAACCATCTTGATTTTTCTATGCTTTCCAAATTCAGCTATCTGTTGTATCAAATCGGGAAGCTCATCCTGACTGGGCATTTGGTTTTTAAACGCATCAAACTGTCCCTTAACGCGAGCCACATTTTTTGCCACCACGTCTTCTTTAGCAACGGTTGCTTTGTATCGTCGAAGGGTTCTCTCTGCCCCATCCTTCTGTTTGAGGAGGCTCTCATATTCCTCATTTGCAACGCTGTGCAAGGTGAAAAAATAGATAAGGAAAAGTACAAAGCCTATACCTATTGCTCCTGCAAGCAAATGGATGAACTGAATATCCTCTAGATCATCGTAGGGTAATTTATCGAACAATTGTTCCATAGTCTTTGATTAAGCCGATTTCTTCTTTTCCGGCATATAGCAATAAATAATAAAGTTGTAAATCGCCTCTCCCCCAATAACTACCTGGGCTGATTTATAAAGGAAAGTAGATTCATAATAAGGAAGTTCCTGCAACCTTTTCACATACTCCACCACCCCTTTTTCAGTCAGGGCATAGCCCGAAACTTCTACAAATTCTTTTGTGGGGCTTATCGCTCCCTTTTTCTTTTTCCTTTTCTTTTTCTTTTTCTTCTTAGCGGGGTCACCAAACATGATGACAGGAATTTTCTTTGCCCGAAGACTTTCGGCATCCTTCTGTATGATAGAAGACAACCAAAGATCGTCAGGAACTGTCATATTCAAATCGCTGACAATTATGTTCGCGGGCATTTGTTTTTCTCTTAAACCTTCAATCCCCGCAATGATAGTCTGCATACGGTTCTGTTTGGCTTCCATGGCTTTGACCTTTTTATACTGACTTTTCAAAGCCGCAACCTGTGACTCCAGGTTGATCGTCTCAAGTCTTATCGAATCCAGGCGAGCCTGCTCCATCAACCAAATGGCTATAACAAAAAAGAACGCCGCAGTAATGATCGCAGCACATTTAACCACCCGCTTCTGGATCTCAATTTTTCTTAGCTCATATCGATAGTCATGGAGATTGATTCGAATCATTTATAGTCAAACCTCCTTGTAGCTAAACCCAAGGCAACTGTGGATAACCCGCTCATTTCATCGATCAATGATTGATCAAAGTTTTTAGGATTTATTTTAACCCCCTGCATTGGGTCCAGAATCTCTACGGGCATTTTTAGATGATCAGCAAAATATCCATCTAGTCCCCGAATCATACTCCCCCCCCCGCACAACAAAACTCGCTCGATCTTGCGATCAGACAGGGTGCTGAAATATTCGAATGATTTTTGAACCTCCTCTAAAACTTTTTTGTAGGCTCGGAGAATAACTTCGACTACTTCCTCTTCTTTAATACTTGAAGGGAACTTGCCCCGTTTTATGTCAAGGGTTTGTTTAAAGGGAATCTGAAATTTTGACATGAGTATATTGGTCAAATACCCTCCCCCAACAGGGATATCTCGGGTATAACCCATTGCCCCATCTTGGATAATATTGATATGAGTGAAAGAATCTCCCAGATCAATCAGAGCTATGGTGCCCATTGATGACAAGTCAGTGGTCAACTGTGCCGCATTCATCAATGCAAACACATCTAAATCAATGATGGCAGGTTTCAAATCTGCTTCCAGAAGAATATTCGTCCTCTCATCAATGACGTCCCTCTGAACCGCGACCAAAAGGGCTTCCATCATTTCCCCTTCCTCATTCGAGTCCTCTTTTTGCTCCCCATTATCTTGAGGGGAATCAACAGTAGGTTCAGATTCTTCCGAATCTTCCGAACCTTCGGTCCCCCTTTCCTTTTCAGCATTTAACGCACCCAGTATTTGGAAGTCGAGAGCCACATCGTCAATATCGAAAGGAATGTACTGCTCCGCTTCCTGGGTTATCTTTGCAGAAAGCTCCTCCTCCGACATTACCGGAACTTTTATTTTCTTTATGAAAACCGCTTCTCCAGCAACTGCAGAAACGGCAAAACGGCTTTGAATTTTTTCAGCTTTGATTAAATTTTTCAAGGCCGCCGCTACCTGATCGGGCTTTTTAATCGCCCCTTCAACAATGCATTCCTCTTCCAACGGCATCATGCCAAAACGAGTCAGTTCATACTGGCCTTCTTTAAATTCAGTCAACTGAACCAGCTTGATGGAAGAAGATCCAATGTCGATGGCCACTAATGGACTTTTTTTCGATAGAAACATAAAATCCCAAAAAAATTCTGTAATATTCACCCTCAAAAGGGCTGATATACCTTCAAAAACAGCAAGCCTTGTACCAAACCGGCTTATTACTCATAACCTTAATTAAAATAAGGCCTTTAAAAATAGCTATACATGGTCCCCGCCAATTTAGGTGAATGATTTTTTATCACTTTCCATAAAAATTCATCAATATCATCTGCAAGCTTTCTTTCTGTTCAGCACTCAAGTCCCTCACGCTTATTCCGATAAGCGTTTTGAGATGTATTGAATAAAGCCCCTATTTTTTCAACATGTATTAACATGCTCCAACCTTCAAAATAGAAATCCCTATAAAAATTCAGGAATTTTTTGACTTTCCTTTTTCCTGCACTGAAGCAGAGTTGTCATTTGCAGAATCAAAAATTCTTGTCCGGTCTGCGAGTTTGTACCCAAGAGCTAAAATAATCTTCCGCTTGGTATCGAGTCGACAGTCGTTCCCCTTTTCAATACGATCAATCGTTTGAACGGTCACACTTGCCTTTCGAGCCAACTCGGCCTTGCTCATCATTTTAGCTTCCCGAATTTCCCGGACGCTGTTGGTGTTGGCCACAGTTAATCCCCTCCATTAAGATGGTTCTGACCCAATTTGGTCCTGCTTATTTAAATACTTTTTGTGGAATACATAAATGTTACTTTTAAAGGCATCAACTTGTCAATAAAATTCCCTGAATAACCCTAAATTCAATATTAATTACTATAAATTTGTTTAAATTCATATTGCGGTAAAAAGGCGACCCTTTTGTCATAAATTTCAGTCCCGACCAAATGTCGGTTGCAAAGATCAGACGATTCCCTTACATTCTTCCTTATGAAACAAGTCTATTTAGATACTTTTGGCTGTCAGATGAATGTCGCCGATACGGACAGGATGGAACTCATCCTGTTCCATTCCGGTTACCGACGCACTCAGGAAAAAGAGGATGCAGACCTGATTCTGGTCAATACCTGTTCAATACGGGAAAAGGCTGAACAAAAAACGTTCTCCCTGTTTGGTAGCTTAAAGCCTTTAAAAATGGCCAACCCAGACCTTATTCTGGGCTTAACCGGGTGTCTCGGCCAGCAGGATGGTAAGAAATTGCTGCAACGGATGCCCTATCTGGATTTCGTGATGGGCCCGGACCAAGTGGATGGAATTGCAGAGGCTGTGGAACGGGTGCGCGATACTGGAAAATCTTTCGTCTGGACCGGTTTTGATAAGGAAAAAGCTTACTCTATATCCGAACTGGCCTTACCCAAATCTCCCGGACCCAGCGCGTTTGTAAACATCATTAAAGGATGCGATAAATTTTGCACCTTTTGCGTGGTTCCGTTCACTCGAGGAAGAGAAAAGTCGCGAGAGCCAGAGGAACTCTATGGAGAAATCCGTCACCTGGTCGATCACGGTGCGAAAGAAATCATTCTACTCGGGCAAAATGTAAATTCATACGGCAAGCGAGGGCTGGAGAACCCCATACCGTTTCATGAGCTTTTGTACGGCGTCGCTAAAATTCCCGGAGTAGAAAGATTGCGGTTCACCACCAGCCACCCCAACGATTTCACCCGCGAGACCATTAGCGCCTACCGGGATATTGACATTCTGGTGAACCATCTACATCTCCCTGTTCAGAGCGGTAACAACGAAGTGCTCCAAGCCATGCGCCGCGACCACACAATTGAAGAGTATAGAGATTTACTATTAGAATTGAAATCAGAAGTGCCCGACATATCCATCTCCACCGATATCATTGTTGGGTTTCCCGGTGAATCAGATGAAGCCTTTGACGATACACTGAAAATTATGCAAGAGGTTGGCTACAGCAGTAGCTTCATGTTTTCTTACAGTCCCAGACCCGGAACCCCGGCGAATGAATTGCCCGATTCGGTTCCTGAAGAAACCAAAAAACGCAGACTACAGGAAACCATCGCCCTGCAAAGTCGGTTGACCGCCGAGCAGGGTCAAGCTTTTATCGGTAAAAATGTTGAAGTGCTGATAGAAGGCCGGTCATCTAAACCGGGCTATACCTTCAAGGGCAGGAATCCGCAATACTGGGGCGCAAATATTCAAGGTGGGGAAGAGACATTAAAAGCCGGAGATACGGTCAAGGTGCAGGTCGAAAGTGTTTCCGGTCATTCCCTCAACGGCCCTCTAGCGAGGGAGGCAGATAGCAAAGACTCATCCAGCCGAGAAAAACTGTTGCTCGCCAATGAAAGCTAATCCAGTCGGCCCCACGCCGAGTGGTTAATAAATCGCCAGGCGGGAATAGACTTCCTCTTCCACTATCGCAAGTTGCGGCAACACCACTTTCAAAGCAATACGTACTTCACGGATAAACTTCAGCTCCGGTGGCCGTTCCCGCTCAGCAAACTGGTGCAGCGCATCAGTACAAAAATGATCCAGCTCGATAATCTGGCTCAATAAGTCTGCCGGCAGGTCTTCCAGTCCAACTTCCTGATCTTCCAGAAACCGCAAAACCCCGACCAGACTCAATTTAAGATCCACGCATTGTTCACGCAAATTCGCGATCAAATGCGACTCGCGGATTTTAAGATCCTCACAGATTTTGAACAATAGTTCCCGCAAATAACCATAAAATACTTCATGCTGTTTTTTGTCCTTGAACAAATCACCCTGGCCCCCGAACAACAGGAAAAAAACCGCCTCCAGTTTGTATTTGTCCGAAGACATGACTGTATAAAGTATGGATTTAAACTCTAAAGCGTCAAAAGCCAATTGCAAATCCTGAAATATTTTATTCAGTGATCCCAGCTCGCCCTTTACCGCCCGGTTGGCACCGGAACGAACGAGAGGCCCCGGTTCTTCTTGCCATACAGGAACCATCTGCACCCCGCCAGCCTCACACCCGACAATGGTCCATTCCTTGAGAGACTCCAGAAAGTCCGTGACAGAAAAAACCTCCACCTCGCGAAACACTTTCGCATCCACAGAAAAGAGGATGCGTAACAATTGTTTTTCCAGTCCGGTAGAACAAAATTTTTCGTCCTGGCAAAGAGGGTCCATCTGAGTCGCCAAAGCAATATAAAGCGCCCGCATGCGCAACCGATCCAACCGATATTGCCGCGAGGAGTAGGGGCGCACCCGATAGATTCCCTTATCATAGTCAACCAGATCAATCAAAACAGCATCCCCCGGCCGGGATGAGAAACTCTTGTATAAAGAAGTCATGTCCCAGACCGTGACCGTCATACGACTTTTCCCGGGAATCCATTCATTGATCTTGATTTCTTCGGGAAAATGCGCACCCCCGCAGTACTGATAAAAAGGAATGATGTCCTGAATAAAATAAGATTTTTTCAACTTGGGAATTTCATTCCCATCCGGGTCCTGAAAAGTCAACTCACTCTCTTTAAGGTTCGTCGGCAGGAAAGGAATCAAACGATGCCCCGGGATCAAGACACCCTCCTTCAACTCCCATTTCCCCAACTGCATTGATAAAGATACGTGACCGATCTTTTCAACCACAGCGCGAAAGGGAATAAAATTACTGTCATGGATGCCGATCAACGAAGAATGGTTGAGTAGAACTTTCTTCAGCCGCTTCATGGCAGAATCAGAAACTTCTTTTTGCCATCGCCCTTCCAGACTTTTGGCAAACTCTTCCGCACTGAATGGGGTGCTCGACTCTTGAATGAGTGTTTCTGCTAAACGCTTGAGGGATATTCGCATGATAAGAAAAAATAAATAAAACGGTCGAGGGTAGACGGCAGGTGAGACCTGGTAGAACGGTGGAAGGAATCACTCACCGCATTACTGAGCATAGACTAACATAAAATCTCAAAACTGTTAAGGGATGGATCATGAAAAATTGGTTAGCCACAGATGGACAGAGAACAATGGCTCTATCAGCCGAGATACCAATTGAACACAGAAAAAACATATTGCCAGCTGCACCCCTCCGGGGCATGAAGTTTATGGAAAGGGTACATCACAGCCCCACGCCAAGTCGGTGCAATTAGTTTGATTTTACTTTTGAGGAAAGTTAAAATTCTACTATTCAGCTAGGGTCCACTAAAAATCAAAGCTGCCATGAGCCACCCTTATTTTCAGGGTGGTGAATTGCAAAGCAAAAAGCTTTCGATTGCTAGAGGCCCCAGTAAAATAAATATGGAATATTTGGAGACGTTTCATGGCACTTAATCTAGAGCCCGTTTATCAGGAGATTTTCGCCAAATTTCAAACGCGGAAAAAATTCGTGATACGGTCCGTAGAAAATAATATGTTAACGGTTGAGCAGGATGAAGAAATTTGCGGACAAAAAGAACCCAAAGTTTTTGAATTCAAAAGTCCGAGAGAGTTCGAAGAATTTGTCCGGGTAGAAAACCAGTTCGAAGCCGATATCGTAAAACAACTCGAAGGCAACAAGATGCCTTATAGATAACTCACCCACTCGGCGTAGGGCCAATGGGGTAAGACTTGCTCCCTATTTCTAAAAGAGGGCTGGGGTGATTGACCACACGGGGGTTTCGTTCCAAAAAATAGCGATAGTACTTCCCCCCTGACAAGGGGGGACTGAGGGGGGTTAGCTTGTCATAATGAACTAGTGATATTCAACCTTTGCATTCTTGCCCTGAAGAGGAAAACTCACTCAATACCTTCAGACGAATCTAGACCATCAATCAACCCCTGGACTTTTTCTGCCATGTGGTCAGCACCTAAAGCAAGGAACAAGCTTTTCGACTTTCCCCAAACATCACGAGCCTCCTCCAACTCGCCGCGGGTCTGATAAATATTTCCCAGGTTGCCGTAATCGCTGGCCATGCCTTCCTTCCTGCCCAACTCCTCATTGATCGCCAATGACTTCCTGTAATGCTCCTCGGCCTTCTCCAACTCGCCGCGGGTCTTATAAATAAGACCCAAGTTGCCGGTGGCAACGGCAAGCCATTTCTTTTGTCCCCCTGCTTCGCCTATCTGCAGGACATGGTTGTAGGATTGTATTGCAGCATTCAATTCTCCTATTCGTCTTTGCAAGTGTCCCAACTGGTTCCAGCCATCGGGGTTTTCTGGGTCAAGCTCAACTGCCTGTTGATAAGCGTCCAAGGCACTCCTGGTATCATGGAGAAAAGCCAGGGCTCCCAGATGCCGCGCCGCTTCGGCGGCCTCCCGATTCGCCTCTTTGCCTTCTTTTACTTTATCCTGCAATACCTGACGGAAGATATTTTCCGCTTTGCCTGTGTTGCCGTCTTCGAGTTCTTTTAAGGCACTATCGATACCGGGCGAGGCGTCTGGCTCCGTGCGCCTGTTTTTTAAGTCTTCCACGGTAAGAGTCAACTGCTTCATCTGCTCTTCCAGAACCTCAACTTTTTTATCACCCTGCTTTTCAATCACCTTGCGGGCAATATCCTCAGCAGAAAGCTCGACTGACTTGAAGGCCTTTGGAATTTCCACAAAATAACGAAAGATCACAACCAAGGCAGCGAGAGAACCCAAAAGAAACCGTTTTTCAATTAACCAATCTATGATTATTTGCATAAGTACCAATGACCGAATCTAGTAATACTTTTGATTGCCAACCCTATAACGGAAGTCCGAAGCCGTCAATGGTCTAAAACGAGGAAGGACCAGCAACTAAAAAAAACCTGGATTGCCGCGCCGCTTTCAGCGGCTCGCAAAGACAACAAGGAAAACCAGGTCAATCACTTCAGACAAACAAAGCAACCCCCCTAGCCCCCCTTGTCAGGGGGGAATAAAATCTATCTGTGTTTATCGGTGGTTAAAAAAGGTTTTTAGTTACTACGCCACTCGCCGGTTTCTAGTTGGAATTTTTCGCCGGGTTTGGCGTTGTCGCGATTCAGACTGGCGGAGATTTTCTGGACCTTGGGAAGGTCTCTATCCGCAAAGTTTTCGTTGGTCGCTACGATTCTTTTTAATATCACTAATCGATCTTCATTCTCTTCGGCAATAATGGCTGTGGCAAACTCTTTGAACTTGGCCTCGGTTTTTGTCCGCTCCGTTTCAAAAAATTTCAGCAATCCGTCATTACCTTCTCCCGCCACCTGGGATTTTTTAAATTCCTGGATATCGTCCCGATTGAACTCCTGACGTTGTATGGCTCTCAGCGCTTTCAACTTGCCTTTCGGGATCTCGGTGGTCGGTTTGAGTTTTCCCTCTTCATCTACTGACCGCACCGACGCGAGAAGCAAGACATCGTTGCCCAGTTCTTCGTAACTGCCGAGTATTTGATTTTCCAACGCGGTTTTTTGGTCAACGATGGTGACATTCACATCCACCAGTTTCTCGGCGCAGCTGGCAAGCGCCAGCAGCAAAACGAGCGCAAGTGACTTTGATGTGAGTTTAAAAAATTTCATAGCTCTAAGTAAATTTCTTCAAAATGATGGCGGAATTTTTTGACCCGAATGAAATGCAATTGCTGATGGCAATATTCAGTTTGCCTTCTCTTCCCACATTAGAAACATAATCCATATCGCATTCCGGGTCCGGGTTTTCCATATTAATGGTGGGGGTCATGAATCCATTTTTCAGGGACAGGGCCGAAACGGTCACTCCCAATGCTCCAGATGCCCCTTGCGGGTGCCCGACCATGGACTTTGTGGAACTAGCCGGAATATTCATGGCATGGCTGTTAAAGGTTCGTTTGACCGCCAGCGTTTCGACTTTATCATTGAGCATTGTTGAGGTGCCGTGAAAATTGATATAGTCCACTTCATCTTTATTCAACTTGGCGTCCTTCAAAGCAAGGTTCAAGGCTCGCGAAGATTGTTTGCCGTCGGGCATGATGGCAACTCGATGATAGGCATCACAGGTCGTGCCGTAGCCAACAACTTCTGCAATGATCTCTGCTCCTCGCGCCTTGGCGTGTTCCATTTCTTCCAGAATGATTGTCCAGGCACCCTCGGCGAGCACGAAGCCTTCGCGATCTTTGTTGAAGGGACGCGAGCCGCGTGTGGGGGATTCGTTATAGTTCATGGGATTGACCTTCATTCTTTCGAAACCATGCATCATCGCCGGAGTGACACAGGATTCCACCCCACCGGAAACGAACCAGTCTTCCTGCCCGAACCTGATTGTATTGAAAGCGTAACCCAAGGCATCGGAGGAACTGGTGCAACCGTTAGAAATCACATGACTCCGACCCTGAAATCCGAAGTACATGGAAATTTCGCTCGAAAGCATTCCCACCAGCGAATTAGAGATGGCGTAAGGGCTGATTTTATTTTTCTGATTGGAGAAATAAATTTCAAACTGTTTTTCGGAGAAATCGAATCCCGACCCACCGCTCCCGACCAGAACCCCCAGACCTTCAAAATCTTCCTCAGAAAAAGCAGATAGATCAATCCCGGCATTCGCGAGTGCTTCCTTCGTCGCCGCGACAGCCAGAGGAACCGACCTTGGTAATTTTTTTAAATCTGACGCGGAAAAATATAACGACGGATCGAACTGGCTCACTTCACCGGCAATCTGACATGTCAGGGCAGAAGCATCGAAGCTGGCAATACGGTCTATGCCACTGATGCCTTTACAGGTATTTTCCCAAAAATTTTTCAAACCGATGCCATTCGGGCTGACTGCGCCGAGGCCGGTGATCACCACTCTGCGTAACATATATATAAAGGTCTCTAATTATAAAACGTTTAATAAGAAGCTTTAAAATTCTGCTCCTCATTTTGTTTGTCGTTATTAAGTTATGGTAACATACGGGTGCCGAACCGGGCAACGATGCCCGCTTGCAGTAATGGCAAACCCTGTTCATCAACACGACTCTTATTCCTTTTGCTCTCGCTGAAACAACAAACCGGCCAAATGATTGTATCAGGGTTTGAGGGAACCACCCTCAATACCCGCACGGAAGAACTGATTGTTCAGCAGGGCATTGGCGGCTTGATTCTGTTCGAGCGCAATTTCAAGAATCCTGATCAATTGCGGCAATTGATACACGACCTCCAGTCGTTAACATCAGACAACCCGGAAATTCCTCCGCTGTTCATTTCGGTAGATCAAGAGGGCGGAAGAGTCGCTCGACTGGGCGCACCTTTTACCCAGTTTCCTCCCATGTCTTGCCTGGGTCAAGCCGACTCAAATGAACTGGCTTACCGGTTCGGACTTGGAATGGGAAAAGAGTTGCGAGCGGTCGGAGTGAATATGGACTACGCTCCGGTTCTTGATGTCCACTCCAACCCTGCAAACCCCATCATTGGACACAGGGCTCTGGATAGTGATGCAGAAAAGGTGGCACGTTTAGGTGCTGAATTGATTCTCGGATTTTATGACGCCGGGGTCATCCCGGTTGGCAAACATTTTCCCGGACACGGAGATACCTCCCAGGATTCTCACCTCACCCTGCCTAGGGTTGAACGAACGCGAGAGTCACTGGAACAAATTGAGTTGCCCCCTTTCCATCACGCCATCAAGCAAGGGCTGGAGGTCCTCATGACAGCACATGTGGTCTACCCGGCTTGGGATGCTGACCGCCCTGCCACTTTTTCCCCTACTATTATGAATGATGTGTTGAGAAATTCTCTGGGTTTTGAAGGGCTGATCATGTCAGACGATCTGGAAATGCAGGCCATCAAAGATGAGGTGGAATCCATTCCTGAACTGGGAACCCGTGCCGGAGTTGATATTTTCCTCATTTGCCACGACCTGGAAAAAGTAACAACACTTCAGGATGCCCTGATTCGAGACATTGAAGGTGGAGTCATTCCTCGCCCCACTATCGACCAATCCCTCGCACGAATTTTCAAGGTGAAGCAAAGGTTACAAGTTCCAGGAGAAATCAGTCCAAACTTTGAAAGTATTCTTGAAGAAAATAAGAGTCTCGCCCAGGAGATGCGGGCATTTTTCAAAGAATGAGCCATGAATAACCCTTCCAACCCAGACGGCGATCATGTCGTCCCGGCTAAACAATGGGGCCGGGTTTCAATACTCTATCTAGCGCTGTTGGCTTATTTCTGGTCCTTCTCCAAATATGGACTTAATATTTGGGACGAAGGGGGGTATGCCAATGGAACCCTAAGAACTCTTAACGGGGAAAGAGCACTTATAGATTTCAATCCCAATGGCTACCTCCCCGGTCGATATTGGTATGGAATGCTGTTTTTCAAACTATTCGGGGTAGATATTCAAAGCCTGCGTATTTCTGTTCTGCTAATTACACCACCTATGGTCTTAATGGTTTATTCCATCGGGCGGAAAATCATGCCAGCCGGCTTTGCGTTGCTTGCGGCTCTGTTCATGCTTTCCGCTCCTTCGATGTATTACAATCGTTTCTTCACTTTCTTTGTCGTTCTGAACCTCTATCTCATTACAAACTTTTTATACAAAAAAAATCTTGGGTCTTTAGCAGGTTTGGGTGTAGGCATTTTCTTAAGTGCCTTTTTTAAATTCGAAGTGACTCTCTTTTCGACACTAATTAGCCTGACAGTGGTGGCCTTGATGTTCAGCCAGAAACAATGGCGAACTCATTTTTTTCCGGAAAAAAAGACAGCACATTTCCCCCGCAAAAATTACTATCTGGCAACCGGGGTCTCTATCACGGCAATTGCATGTGGGATCTATCTTGGGCAGGACGGCTATTTCATGCAAGTGTTCAAAATGGTCATCGATGCGCATGAGGTCTGGGGTAACCCGTTTCCAGAGATTTTTCCTTTTCTCACGCTTCTCAAAGAAGTCGGGTACCACCAGATGTTTGAAAGGGTTTTGTTCTATCTACCCATTTTGATCTGCAGCATTGCAGCGGCCCTTCTTTTTTATCAACTCGTTCTTAAAAAAGAACCGCTTCATGCTGGTAACCTGACAGTTATTTCCATTCTGCTATTCGGGGTTTGCTCCTTTGGTCTGGTTATATGGCGAGCAGGATTCGACAATTTACTAAGAACCCTGCCTCCTTTCTATTTGCTATTTTGTTATTTGTTGTATCGAATCAGGGAGAAGGTTCTTTCCTCTCAAAATCAAGTTGAGCACAAGAGCCTTTTAACTCGGTTGCCCTTGAACCTTCTCACCGTTTTCCTACCCTTTTTGTTTTATTTTGAGATGAACACACATCACGGTTTTTATGCCGGTAGCATCGGTGCCATGAAACTGGAGACCACTCGCCTAACTCTAGATAAGGTGGATATCTACACCAACCCCGCAGAAGCAAAGTGGATTAAAGAGGTCATTGAAAAAATAGACCTGTATTCGCAAAAAGGGGACACTATTCTGGCTTTGCCACTGAATCCTATTTTTTATTTTCTCTCTGACCGGACCAATCCGACACCCTATGAATGGATTTTACCGGGCATGCTGGAGGAATCAAAAGAAAAAGAGCTGGTCGCAATATTGAAAAAAAATCCACCCAAAGTGGTGATTTTTGTAGATATCGCCATTGATGGAAAAGAAGAAAGACGACTTTTACATTATGCCCCGCATCTCTACAAATTCCTCTTAGACCATTATGGCTTTCAGGAAAAAGTAGGGTTTTTTCAAATTCTTTTACCTAAAAACTCGCCCTCACCCATGGATTTCTAATTAGCCCCCCATAAACACTCTCTTTCTTGTCATAGTATTTTTTACAAAAGTGTAAAAATTTTAAAGCAGCTAAAACTGGAAAAAAGATTGACGGCTCCAATAATTTGAGGAATGATAGAAGTACAAATGATTACAAGGTTAGGTAGTCAACCTCCTATGCTTTCCCGCTCGAACTTGGTTACACTCTGAAGATTTGGGGAATCAGGTTCTTTAATATTCCAGAGGTTAAATAAAGTCTTAAACATTGTAGTACGTGTTTAAAGCTTATTTTTAGGTTATAAACCTTTAAATTACCCAAGGTTAGAACTAGGCATTATTAATCATAATTCGGTATACAGTAAAATGCAAGAAAAAAAATCAGGAACAGCTAAATTTTTAGGGTCTCGGCTCCGCCAGTGGAGAAAAACTTTACCTCTCAAGTCTTTCGAGTTGGCAAAATTGATCAAAATCTCCCAAGGGTCATTATCTGATATTGAGAACAACAAGTCTTTGCCTTCAGCAGATACGATTGCAAAACTTTATCAGCACACAGACCTTAATATAATTTGGCTGTTAACGGGTAAGGGGCCTATCAATAAGACGCAGCATGCACCAGGTGGGGAAGAACCTTGCGTCAATGAAGCCATGGAAACTTACGGGGAAGACCCAGCATTGAATGAATTGATCCAGAAACTGGTGCGTACCTATTATCGTGGCGACGCGGAGAAAAAGGCACATTTGGTAGGGTTTTTAATTGGTGCCGATCCGGGAGAATAACCCCACCCTCCTATTTCTTCAGCCTTAAAATATTAGATAGTCGGAATTATTGATCCGCGCCTTCATGCGCGGCAGGATCGAGCATTTTCAGAGTATATAGATTGTGATATAAGCCTTTCTGGCTCATTAAGTCCTCATGCTGACCCGCTTCGACGATATTCCCCTTATCCAGAACAATAATCTGATCTGCTTTATGGATTGTGCTCAGGCGATGCGCAATGATAAAAGTCGTGCGATGGGCCATTAAGGTCTCCAAAGCGTCCTGTATTAGGGATTCGGACCTGTTATCTAAAGAAGATGTCGCCTCATCCAGAACCAGAATTTTTGGGTTCTTCAAAATAGCCCGGGCAATGGCTATTCTCTGTCTTTCTCCCCCAGAAAGCTTCGCTCCCTTTTCCCCAACAACCGTGTCATAACCTTTTTCCATATTCATGATGAACTCATGCGCGTTAGCCTTTTGTGCGGCTTCTTTTAGCTCTGAGTCTGTTGCATCCAGCTTTCCATAAAGGATATTTTCCTTCACCGTTCCTCCGAACAGAAGTGTTTCCTGTGGAACCAGAGCAATCTGACTTAAAAATCTTTCCCGGTCCAACGTGCGGATATCGTGCCCGTCCAGACGGATCGCCCCGGTAGAAGGATCGAAGAAACGGAACAATAGCTTAATGAGAGTCGACTTGCCCGCCCCGCTGGGCCCAACCAGAGCAGCGGTCTGCCCAGGAAGAATATCCAAGCTGACATCATGAATCACCTCTGTCTTGTCCCTGTAACCGAAAGAGACTTTTTCGAACTGGATGTGTCCCTCTAAATCTCCAAATGGAACCGGGTTTTCCGGGTTTTGGATCATCGGTTGGGTATCAAGAATCTCATAGACCCTGCTGATAGCACCCGAGGCCTCCTGAACCTGAGTATACAATCGGATGAAAGTTCCAATGGGCCCAGCAATAATCAGAGCGTATAGAAAAAAAGCCGCCAGTTCGCCGGGAGTGGTCGTTCCCTGCATCACCTGATATCCGCCATACCAGATCAACAACGCGGAAACCAAAAAGGTGAGCCCTAAAATAAACGGACCAAAAAAGGAAGACACCTTGAGCTTATCCACCGCTCTATCAAAGGCCGTCTCAATTTTGCCTTGAAAACGGCTCCGCTCATAAGGCTCGCGGGTGAAGGATTTTACAATCTTGATAGACGAGATTACTTCCTCAAGAACCACCACCGCCTGCGCCACATGATCCTGAAGCTTTTCTGAAAACATTTTCAAACGCCGTCCAAAGACCCGCGCAAAAATCATCAAAGGAGGCAGGATGAGCAAAATGAGCCCGGTCAACTTCCAATTCAAATACAGTATGATCGTCATCGCCCCGAGCAAGGTGATACTTTGGCGTAGTAAAGCAACGGGAATGGTCACCAGCGCATTCTCGATCACTGAGATATCGTTGCTCATGCGGGATAAAATTTCTCCCACCCGACGTTCCTGAAAAAAGCGCAATGAAAGTGATTGAATATGAGAAAAAAATTCAACACGAAAATCTGTAGTCATTCTGTGACCCACGAAGCCAAAGATATAATTATGAGTGACCGCAAATACAGCCTGAAGGCCAATGATGATGATTAAATCCCATGCCAAGCCATCCAGCACCTCGCTATCTTTTAATACGATCACAGCGTTAATCATATTGCGGACTATCAAAGGCAATACAAGATTTATCAACGATGTTAGAGACAGGCAAAGAAATGCAAAAACAAGGCTTTTGGTATAAGGCCGAGCGTATTTCAGTATTTTACGAAATTCTTTCATGCAAGATAGATGGCTATTAAATATTCATTAATTTCAGAGAAAATTCCCTGAATCACTTTATTTTCAATTGTTTTTCAGGGCGATATCATAACTGTTCAAACCGTATTATTCAAACCTTATCGATCTGAAAACCCCAGACTCACAAAAAGGAAAAATTTTTAAAAATATTCTAAAGTTAAACCACAGAGTGCCGTTAAGAAGAGTGCGAGTACTAGGCAAAAAATGGAAAGTCCTGCACGGAATTATTTTTGCCCTTATTTTCAATAACTTACGAGAAGGTTTATTAACAAAGAAGTAGAGGTAACGATCATGGATAGCCAAGCAGTTAACTCAGCGGGAAATCCGGAAGCTCTTAAACCCAAACAGCGGTCTTCTTCAGGTTCTGGATCTAAAATAACTCCAACTCCCGATCCAAAACCATCAGGAGACTCTGTCGATCTGTCTCCTGAAGCGAAGACTCTATCAGAGGGTGCACCGAGCGGACAAGCATCTGTGAGTAGCGAACAAAGAAAGCTATCAGTAACGGATGAAAACGATGTGGTTCTTAAAGTCATCGACCCTAAGACCCAGAAGGTGGTTAAATCCGTTCCTACTGAAGAACAAATACAATTGAAAAACGCCGTTCGGGATGGAATCAATGATATTACGGAATAGGTTTTTCCCTAAACAAGTAAAACAGGTTTTCTAATATAGAGGAGATACGTTATGGAAGTTTCAAGTCTGGGAAATTTTTCTGCCGCTCAAAAACCGACCGCAGAAACAAGCGAAGGCAGCAAAGACGCTCGCGCAACATCCACATCTAACCAAGCTCAAGGCACCAACACAGAGGAAGCACAGGCCAGCCCAATCCCTCCGGTCAATCAAGCTGCTGAACTGAGTAGCGAAGAAGGTAATACAGTATCATCGGAATCAGGCTCGGGCGGAGCAGTCGATCTTCTGGCATAGCCCACTTATCTGGTGGGCAAAATATAGAGGTCTCTTTTAAGACTTATGTAATTGCTTGCTTATCAGTTGGAGACATAGCCATTTGCATGAAAGCTAGTAATATCACAGCCCCACACCTAGCCTAAGGTTTTCATGAATCGTTCGGTAATTTCTTCCGGGGTATGCGTCACGCGACCTGTTTTCGGGTCAAAACAGGGATCCACTTTGATCAGCAGAAAAACCGGCCCTTCAGAATTCATCAGCATTTCAAAAGCCGGTTTGATTTCTTCTCTTTTATCAACTCTCACTGCCTGCCGATAGCCAGCACTTTTGGCAACCTGCTCCAAAGGAACCGCATTAGAAATAGAACGCTGCTTTCCTGTTGACTCATACACTTCATTGTCGATCACGACGTGCACCAGGTTTTTCGGAGCTTCTGCTGCAATCATGGCAAGCGTGCCCATAGACATCAGCACATTGCCATCGCCATCCAGCACAATCACCTTGCGATCCGGTTGACATAAAGCCACACCCAGCCCAATAGAAGATGCCAGCCCCATAGAGCCAATCATATAAAAATTCTCTTCCCGGTCTTTTATTGAAAACGATTCCCGGCAAATGAATCCATTTGCATGCACCACGGGTTCGTCTCCCAATAAGGGCAGTAATTCCTGAAATGCCTCAGTGCCTTTCATCAAACAATCCTTTCTCGACAATAAGCGTGTAGGGAAGCTTTTCCTCATTAATTTTTCGCATGGCCGTTTCAAGAACCTGGTCCAGGTTTTCCGGTTTTAAAACCGAATAGTCCATACCTGCCGTTTCCAAGAGTTTTTGATTGATGTCCCCCATGATGATGTGTTCAGGAGCATCTTTTCCTCCCTGGCCCCGCCAACTCATAATGACCAGAACGGGAATACGGTAAATCAGGTTGAGAGAGGTGAACGCATTAAGGCAATAACCCAGCCCCGAGTTCTGCATCAGCAGGACAGGCATGGAACCAGCCATGTAGGCGCCTGCACAAAGACCCACCGCAGCATCTTCTCTCACCGAAGGAATATATTTAGCTTCTTCAACCTCTTCCAAGTGGGAGATCAGCCCCGATAAAAGCGAGCAGGGAACTCCAGTGAAGAAATTAAAGTTCTCTTGGATCAATCGATCAATGAAAGATTTAGATGTAATTAACGACACGTTTGATCCCTCTACCAGTTTTGAATATTTCGTTCGCCACCATATTCGCCCTGAAGCTTATGGATGAGCTTTATATATTCGACAATGCGCTCTTGACCGGGAAACTCGACGCCAAGATCTTTGGCCGCCTGATTGGACATCGGCACGCCATCTTCCCCCATGACACCTTCGCATTCACCAAATGAATCGATGGTTTCTGCAATCAGTTTTCCCAGGTCCAGGTTATGAATATGTCCATCAATCAGATGATAGGTTTTCCCAGATGCCTCTGCATTCCCCAAGACCTTCTGAATAGCCTGCACCACTGAGCCTACTGCGACATATTTGGTACTACCTTTAAGGTCGACGTTGTAGTTTGTCGCGAGGAAGTCAACCGTTTGAAACCATTCGGACTTATCAAGCTGAGGTCGCACTCCATACACAGTTACCGGCCGCAAAATGGTGACATCAAACGCACGGCTTTTATGGTAATAGTGGCAAAATCCTTCAATTGAGGACTTGATAGAGCCATAAAGACTACTCGGCAAGACCGGGTGATTTTCATCCAGTGGGTGTTCCTTATCCACCGAAGGAAGTATTTCCCCAAAAACGGTACATGCACTCATGAACACCACTTGCTTGACCTTTGCCTTTTTAGCTTCTTCCAGTAAGTCAAAAGTGCCATTGACATTTACCTTCACCAGTTCATCAACGGCCTGAACTGGACCCGGAAAATGAGCCAGATGTACCAGCACATCCACATCCTGCACAAGCTTTGCAAGGGATTCGCGATCTTCTAAACCACCAATGATGTAGTCCACATCCTCAAAGGTTTTTAAATGTTCCACCACACTGCCTTCGCGGATCAGAGCTCGGATGTTGTAGGGAGAACCTTCTGGGTTCTCTTCAATAAGTTTTTTAATAAGATGGGAACCCACCATTCCGGTGATACCGGTGAGTGCTATATTCATTCCTAACCTCCAGACGGAGTACCTTTTCAGGCAACAGGTTATTTAAA
>JAJDBH010000115.1 GCA_029261455.1 Nitrospinaceae bacterium | reverse complement strand
TATAGGAGTGAATAAATTCCGCATTAATATCTATAGATTTTTTGAAAACCCATACGGCCTTATGCAGAGCATCAATGCCATATTCCTCCATGCATCCATAAGCCACCCCCAGATTATAAAAAGCGTCCAAAAAATCAGGCCTAAAACCCTGGGCCATCCGATAAGCATCGACCGCTTCTTGATAACGACCCAGCCCCTGAAGGCGCAACCCTTCCTTCAACCATTCTTCGGAAGCCTTATTTTGATCGTGAACCTCCCCCTTAGGCCGATATAGCTGATGCGTGAGAGCCGCTCTGGGGAAATCATTTTTTCGGATATAAAGTTGCTCTGCCGCTTCCAAATATTTTTCCGCCCGTTTAGGGTTCCGCAGTTTTTTAAGATGAAGCATCCCCAACTGATAATGACCTTCCGCAAAGTCTGGACACACTCGTACTGCCTTCTTAAAAGCCTGTCGCGCTGAGGCATGGTAGCCGTACTCCAAAAATGCGGCACCAAGAAGCCCACAAACCTGAGCAAAGGTTTCAGCTGCTACCAGCCCGTCTCTTTCAGAAATCTGGTAGATGTCACGGTTTCTTCCCAACCGATCAAAAATGAAGGTCAGCCAATAATCCGCCACCGCAAAATCCGGTGCCATCGGTATGGTTTTTTTTAAGGTTGCGAACGATTTTTTTTCCTTGCCAGAAACCCAATACGCCGTAGCCATATCAAAATAAATTTGCGGATAATTGGGTTTGAACCGGACAGCCTTACGATAATGTTCTATCTCTTCTCGATGATTTCCCATCGCGCCAAAAATATGCCCCAGAAGGTGATAGGCCGGATAGGCATTGGGGCTAAGGCGTAATACGTCACCACAAACCGCAACTGCTTCGCCATAAAACCCCTGAGCTGTGAGTTTGATCGCCTCCTCAAACAGCTCAATATCATCCCAGGGGTAAGGCAAAAGATCTTCCATAACCTGTACCAGCCTTGGCACAGTCAGTTCTATGCCTTGAATGGCCTCAAACCGCTCCACCAAATCGGGGTTACTGCTCTTTAGCTTTTCCCCCAACGTGGATAGTCCTTTGCCCTCACTTTTGAAGGATGAGAGTTCCTGTTTCTTTTTGATTTTCTTTTTAGCCAAACCCCGCCTCAATAAAAAATATGATGATTCAATTATAAGGGGTTGGAAAGCTGATTGAAAGAGAAGGGTTTTATTCGGGATATCCCTGCAAAATCTTGGTGAAGGAGGAGGATTTTTCCGGTGGCACTATCGGAGTACTTAAAGGAGTGACCTGACCGTTCTCAATAACCAGAACCCTGTCGGCAATTGATTGAGCCTGATCGTGCTGATGGGTGACCCACAAGATAGTATGTCTGCTCTTTAAAGACTGAGCCAGTCTTTCAATCGCTGCCGTTGATTTAGGGTCCAGTGATGAGGTCGGTTCATCCATTAACAGGACCTTCGGGCCTACCGCCAAGGTACGGGCCAGTGTAAGCCGCTGTTGCTGTCCTTGAGAAAGCGTGGTGGCTTTCTCTCCAAGCCGGTCTTTAACTTCCTCCCAGAGAAACACTTCACGCAATACTTTTTCCACAAGGTCCGGGCGCTCCTTCTTGGGCAGCTTATCCCTGACTCCAAAAATAGCATTGTCAAAAATACTTTTTGGAAATACGCAAGGCTTTTGAAAAACCATACCGACCTTTCTTCTCAGTGCATAGACATCCGTATCAGGTCGATAAACATCCATCCCATCGATAAAAACGCTTCCCTCAACACTAAAATTATTAATGCGGTCATTCATCCTACAAAGAGCACGGAGGAATGTGGTTTTTCCTGACCCCGATGCTCCAATTATACCGGTGATGGAGTTTGTAGACAGGCTGAAGGTCAACTCTTGAACAACTTTTCTTTCGCCAAAAGCAACGGCAAAGTTTTTAAATTGAATCATAATTCCGACTCCATAACCATTCGGGTCCTGAATGCCCAAGCCATCAGTGTCATCAGAAAAACCAACCCCAACAATACCAAGCCGGCCCCCCAAGCCTGGGCAATAGATTCTGGATTGGCCCCTTCCTGAGCCAGAACCAGAATGTGGGTCTGCAAAGTGGGAACCGGATCAGAAAATGATTGCGGAAATTGAATACCAGAAAAAGTGGTCGCGGTGAACATGATTGCCGCTGTTTCCCCGGCGGCCCGGGCTAATCCCAGCAAAACCCCGGTCACGATTCCATATAAACTCTGTGGAAGAATGATGCGCCAAATCTGAGTTGGCCTTGAAAGCCCCAATGACATGCCCGCCTCACGATATTTTTCCGGCAAGGCCTCCACCGCTTCACGGATACTGACCTGCAAAGTTGGCAGAATCATCACTGCTAAAATTAACGAGCCTGTCACCCATGAAACACCTGTCTCCAGATAGACCCCAAATAACAAATAACCCACCAGTCCAAATAAAATTGTTGGAGTCGCATTGAGAATATAAGTCAACTGAGTTAAAAAAGTTTTCAATTTTCCCGTGTTCAGGTACTCCGTCTGGAAAAGCACCGAGCCCAATGCCACGGGCAAGCTCCACAAAACTGCGACCCCCATCAGAATCAATGTCCCTACTAATTGGTATAAAATACCGCCTGCGCGTCCGAAATCGCTCGACTCTTCAAAAAGAAATCCACCATGCATCGCGGGCAATCCTTTGAGAAACATAATGCCCAGAATAGTAAACAACAAAGCTACAATTAAAAATGTGATGCACCCAATAAACGCCAGCACCATTTTCTCCGCTGTCACTGCATTCATTGATTGCACCGTTTAATAAAGAGGTGGCCTGAAAAAGTTATAATTGCCACAACTAAAAACAAGGTCAAACCCAAACCCATCAGTGCATTCCAGTGCAATCCACTGCCCAATGCTTCCGCCGCCTCACGACCCAACTTGGAGGGAATAGTCTGACCCGAAACGAAAAGGTTAAATCCGGGTACCCGGTCGAGACTGCCAACCACCAGCATCACTGCAATAGTTTCTCCCATCGCCCGTCCTATTCCCAACAACACCGCTCCCACGATACCCGGCAGGGACTGAGGTAATACTACGCGCAGGGCAGTTTGTAGTTTAGTGAGTCCTAGACTTTCGGCCGCTTCACGAAATTCATAAGAAACCGAATGAAGAGCATCTTCCGATAACGTCAAGACCGTCGGTAAAATCATGATGGCCAGCAGAAGCCCCGCGGTAAAAAATGTATTTCCATCTAGCAGGTTTAATGCGTCCTTAACTCCCAAGGTTAAAAAAGATACACCAAGCAGACCGTATATAATGCCGGGAACACCGGCCAACAATTCCATAACCCCCTTCACCTTCCGGCGGAAAGAAGGTGGCAAATATTCAGAAGTGAATAAAGCACCAGACAAAGCTACCGGTAATACAAAAAAAATCGCCAAACCTGTAACAATCAGCGAACCACAAATCATCGGCAAGGCACCAAAAGACTCGCCCACCCACCAGTTTTCTCCCAGCCAAAAACTCAACCCTTCCGAACGCAAAATCGGGACAGATTCGACTACCAGAAAAATTCCGAGAGCCATAGCACAACCGAGAAAAACAAAATTCATGGCTGCAAAAATCCATCCTACCGGCTCCAATTTACGGACACAAAAAAAAGCATTCATAAAATCAGCCCTCATGATCAAGGGTTTTCAATAGGTATGTAACCACTTTCTTCAACTATCTTTTGGCCTTCCGGTCCTTTGACAAAATCAATAAAAGCTTTAACTTCACCTTTCGGGTTACCGGCAGTTATGAAATTCAATTTTCTTACAATAGGATAGCTTCCCTGCCTAACCGATTCCCAAGTCGGCATAATTTCTTTTCCATGATCCAGAAGCGACACGGCTTTAACATCTTCATTGATCCAGTTAAAGGACAACATGCCTATAGCCGAGTCGCTTTGAGCTATCTTAGCCTGCTCCTCATTATTTGATCCGGTAACCAGAAGCGTTCCCGGTGTTCTTTGCGAGGCATTGCCAAAAACATATTCCATGAATACATGACGGGTTCCCCGATGCCGTTCCTTATCGACAACCACGATTTTTTTATTTGGCCCTCCGACCTCTTTCCAATTGCGGATTTCCCCCAAATATATCCCGGCAATCTGCCGGGCTGTCAATTGCTGGACCCCGGCTTGATAAATTTCAGATGAAACCACACAGGCCACTGCATCGAGCCCTACCGGATGAATTTTTAGATGGGACTTCTCGAATCGGTTGCTCTCGTCCAGGGAAATTTCACGCGATGCCATACCAATATCAGCACGGCCCCCAACCACAGAATGGATGCCCACTCCCGAGCCTCCGGCGTTGACTAGAATGCGGCTGGACGATGATTCCATAAACTTTTGCGCCGATCGTGAAGCCACGGGCAAAACCGTGGTCGACCCGACGATTTGGATCCGCGACCCAGTATCCGCAACAACTACAAGTGGAAAACTAACGGCCAGAATAAAAACCAACCCGGCCCAAACCCGCACGTACCTGCCCATAAATCCCCTAATCCTTATATTGAAATATATAGATAACTATATATAAATAGATAAACAAATATTAACACAAATTAAAGTCGCCTCAAACAGGCAAGCCTTACAAAAAAATAGGTCTAAATTAGGGTTTATACTTTTAAGGAGTGTTCTAGCTTTTGCAATGCACCGATAGCAGTTAAATGGTCTTGCTCAGCTGAGCGGCGGAGCCAGTGGATGGCTTCCTGAAAATCGACGGATGTGCCCCGCCCATTGCGGTACATTAAACCGAGTTGATATTGTGCTGAACTATGACCATGTTCGGCAGCCAGACGAAACCATTTGAAAGCCTGATCATCATCAACAACTGCTCGATAGTGATTGCCCAACTCTACTTGTGCGAGGCAGTTACCCTGTTCGCCAGCCTTATGAAACCAACATAACGCTTCTGTCGATGCGCCTGAGGCTTCCAATAATCGACCTAGATTAAGCTGAGCCTGATCATCACCCTGATTGGCTGCACGTGTATACCACTTCAGGCTTTCCCTGTAACTTTTGGGTACCTCGATCCCCTGCTCATAAATTTCCGCAAGTCGATTTTGAGCTCTGGCATGCCCTTTAAGAGCCGCTTTTCGTAACCAGTTGATATCTGTTCCTTCTGAAGAGGAGTTGTCCCAATCTTCCCCTGTATTTTTCGGAGTGGACTTTCGGTACCATTTTGCGGCTTCTTCAAAATCTTTAGTCACTCCCTTGCCAACAAAATACATTTTACCCAGGCTTTCACTGGCTTGACGATTTCCCTGTTCAGCCGCCTTTCTATACCAATGAGCGGCTTCTTCGTCATTGCTGTTTTCAAAAACCTGTCCTAGATAATTTTGCGCCAAATGGTTTCCCTGTTCGGCTGATTTCTTAAACCAGAACAACGCCTGTTCTTTCCCTTTATCAAATTCGGAAAAAAAGATTTTTCCAAGACTGTACTGAGCATACTCATGACCCTGCTCGGCGGCTTTCATAAACCAGCAAATCGCTTTCTCAGTATCAACGGGAGAACCTTCTCCATTCAAATACATTCGCCCCAGATTGTATTGTGCCAGCGAGTACCCTTGATCTGCGGCCTTGTGATACCAACCCAACGCCTGAGCGTGATCGGTAGCAACACCTTTGCCGTGATAATGCATGCGTGCCAAGTGAAACCGGGCGAAAGCATCCCCTTGCCAGGCCGCTTTGCGGTAGCAATTCACGGCTAGCGGAAGGTCCTGCTCAATGCCTCTGCCATTCTCATAGAGAATGCCAAGAAAAACCTGGGCTCGGGTTTCACTATCTTGCGCAGAGTTTTGAAAGCAGGTGAACGCCATTTGCTCATCCCTGTCAATTCCATCACCAAGGAAATAGAGCATTCCCAAATTGAATAAAGCCTGCTCATGATCTCCGGCCCGTTGATAGAACTCCAACGCCAACAGCGGATTTCTATCACATCCCTTGCCATAATCGTAAAACAGACCGAGTGAGTTTTGAGCCGGAGCATAATCCAGATTGGCAGATCTTTTCAGCCACAAGAAAGCTTCTTCATATTCTTTCTGCTCAAAAAAGTACTGACCTTTTTTATAAAGGTCCTCAGCGGTCGGTTCAAAACCCAAGGAAGTCGTTTCAAGAAAATACTTAGCATGTGGATGACCCTGTTCTGCTGCACTGCAAAATAATTGCAGAGCTTTTTTTGGCTCATGGTCTACCCCTTCACCACAATAGTAAAGCGTGCCCAATTTAAATTGAGCCATATCCAATCCACTTAAAGCCGCTTTACGGAACCAACGTGCAGCACGACCCGGATCTTTCACGGCTCCCTTTCCCCGTTCGTAAAGATCCCCGAGGTTATAGAGTCCAGCCTCATTACCACTCAATGCCGCCTTGCGATACCAGGACTCGGCCTGAGAATAGTCCTGCGAAACTCCATCTCCATTTTCATAAAGAACACCCAACATATTCTGGGCGGTGTCGTTATTTTTTTCAGCCGCCTTCTCAAACCATTTCGCCGCTTCATCAGGAGCCTTACCAGTGCCCTTGCCCTGATGATACATTCTGGCTAGATTAAACTGCGCCGTACCATCATCCTGCTCTGCGGCTTTCTGGTACCAGTGCACACTCATTTCATCATCCTGATCCACACCCAATCCGTTTTCGTACATCACTCCGAGAAAACCCTGACCTGGTGCAGAACCTTTTTCAGCAGCCTGAGTAAACCATTTGAAAGCCTCATCATGATCAGCGGGAACTCCCACTCCCTTGAAATAAACCACTCCAAGATTGTATTGAGCCTGCGGCTTTCCTTTGCGTGCTTCACGAAACCAGGAATCGATTTTTTTTCGGTCCACCCGATCTACAGAACCTTTGCCATTTTTGAAATAAATCTCTGGCAGTTCCCTGGCGGTATCGACATGTGCCCTCGGCAAAGCATGCAAGTCGACATCGTTTCCAATTTTTTCTATGGCAACAGGTTTATTCATAAGGACAGGCGATCAAATAAAGTCATAAGCCAAATCCCGAATCCGGGTTTTGGTCTCTCTAATTTTCTCTTCGAGATCATCGGCGATTTCCTGAAGCAGGTCACGCCCTTCCAACTCGGCAGCTACTATGTTCTTTTTCAACTGAAACATTTCCGTCAGAGTCAGGTCTTCCAACTCATCAGAAATCTCATACAAACGTTTTCTTACCTGAGCTACCTGCTTCACCACTCGAACCAACTGCTCACCCAGTTCAAGTTTTTCGTGAGCAGGTTCTTCCGCCTCCCATTCAATCAGGATGGAGCGAATCGCCTCCTCATCCAACCCATCATAAGCCTGATTGAGCTTCGCCATCAGATCATGCCTGCGTTCACGCTCACCAGCAGATGATGCTAAGTCGGGATGAATTCTTTTTGCCACACGACGAAATAATTTTTTCAGGTTTTCAGGCGGATTAAATTCTTTGGGTTTCTTCGCTTCAGGGCTCTCTTCTTCCTGAAATTCCCTGGCCTGTTCGCGAGCAGATTCCGCTTCTTC
>JAJDBH010000114.1 GCA_029261455.1 Nitrospinaceae bacterium | reverse complement strand
ACGCCTATTTTTTACCCGCCTGCGGTCTAGCATTTATTTTTGTTCTGTGGGTTTCAAGGAAGCCTGAGGTTTCCTTTTCATGGACTCACCTGGGCAAACAACTTCTCCCATTTATGGTCCTGGCAATACTGACGACTGGATATTTCTTAAATATTTACGATGATTTGATCTCGGGAATTGAAACCTACAAAAATTATTTTAAATTATTTTTCCACGCAGACTTATCAGCGGGAACACCCCGGCAGTATCTGGAAATCGCCGAGAACCTCGCCCAACCCTGGGGTTTGTGGCTTTTTCTCCCCGTTCTTTATGGACTATGGGCACTCAATTTAACCCAACGTGGCTTTTTCTGTATTCTTTTCATTATCCCTGTTTTTCTAGTGGTTCTCAGCGGGATGCTGGGTCCCCCAAGAGCTTATGCATACCTGCTTCCTTTTTTCATTCTACTTGCCGCCTTGGGGATGGATAAAGGAATCGGGCTCCTAAGCCGTTCTGTACCTCCGTACTTCAACAAAATTTTAACTGTTTCTTTGGGACTGGCAATTATTATTCCATCTTTTTTTAGTCACACCTCAGACTACCTGAGTAAGCGGGATACCGTTCACGCTACCATGGCAGAGTCGCGCGAAGTGCTTCGTTACGTACAAGATGAAACCACTGATCACGAGTTGCTAGTGATTTCTTTCGATGATGCAATGTTGCGCCATACCCTGGAGCCATTGGTTGCAAAAAACATGCTCAACATCTTCCGAGACCGACAGCTTGATGGAATCACCTATATCGGTCACCGTGGCACTCCCGTAAGCCTTATATCAAGCAACTTTGGACGACCAACTTCAGTCTTGCCCAGATCTCTAATGAAAGTAGTCGCTGATATTGGTCAGTTGAGAATATATCGGATGAACGTTGAAGTCTTCCCCTTACAACGTCATGATATAAATGAAAAATATTTTGAACAGTGGGGAAAAGGTAAAAGCTCAGAGATTTCCGTATTCAAAAATCAGGAACAAAGTTTTTTAGGAAAACCATCCCTGCAGATGAATAAAACTACGAAGGAAATTCCAGCGATCAATACTCCTTTGACTTATCGTATTCCCTCTCAAGGTAAAAGTTTTATCTTATACACCTATGCAAAGAAGCACCATCAGATGTCTGGAGTGAACTTATTCTCAACCAGTGGCCCCTTGAAACCTTTTCCAATCAATCAATTTTTTGGGGTCTTCCGGGAAGACAGGGGAAACCCTGTATGGGAATGGACCCACCCACATTTTCGGTTTCGACATTCCAGACTTAAGGAGCCTTTTAAATGGGAACTCTATTTTACGTTAACTCGTTTGAAACAAGGATTGAATAATATTTCTGAAAAGTACTATTTATACGACCAAATTAGTTACTTTAATGGTATTCAAGGATACGTTTTAAATCCAATCATAGAAAATTGATCGTGCATAGTAATAGTGGGCACAACGAAACTATAGCGAGGGTTCCGAACTGTTTGACGGGCTAAGCAGTTGTTTCCGTATTCAATGTATACACGAATGCTATGGCAATGCCTGCGCCGAGGCCTTTAACTGTTTCTGCACCGACCCATGATATCCATAGTGCAAAGGGGACGGGCATATAGCAATAAGAGGCGATGGTGGGTGAGGCTAACAGCAGGCCTAGTAGGAGCCCGTATCTCAACCCGCTATTCTTAAAGTAATCTGTGTCACAAATTTTAGTGAAGAAGAATGCGGCGACCCCTGAAAAAACTATCTGCCCCATCATGATGAATAGCATTTTGCTGTCTTCTTCACTGCGCCATAGATGCGCCGTTTCGACGTACATCCCTTTCAGAAAAACGCCGTGCACGACAAACTCAAACACGAACACAAAACCGAAAGCTGCAAGAGCAGCCATTGCAAATTTTTTTGAATTCATTGGGTTACTCCTTGCGAGGTGGCCTCGCTGCCTGTGAGAAGCAAAATCTGCGGGGTGGCCCCGCTGCCTGTGAAAATCAGAAACCTGTTACGACCAGATTATCCCTTTTCCTTAGCTAGATCGCAACTCTGCGTTGATGGGCATGCAGCCCAAGATCGATATTCCTGGCAATGACGATTTTTCAATTGCCAACACCGGCACGGTGGTTAGATCGCAACTTTATCAGCCTGATCGTCGCCGGTGTCGCTTTTTCTTTTAGGAGTGTAGGGTTTTTGGTTCTCTCTTTGTTTCCGCTGAACTTGCCGCAGGATATTAGAGTACCAGTCTTCTTTTCGGTTTCCTTCACGAACAAATTGGAAAGTCCGCATCTTATTGCAGGTGGCGCATTCGGACATATAGTTAAGCCCCAAGGGGGTAGGGGTAGAGGTGACATGCTTTTGCTGGCGCTGACATTTTTCACATTCAAATATATGGAGAATCATCGATAAACCTATAAGAATCAATTAGTTATATTGAGTTAACTGAAAATAATATAGTCCGGGCTGGAATGATTGTCAATAACTAATTAAAAAACAATCAGTTATAGGTAGGTTTCTATAGTTATTGGGGTAGAAAATGCCCTTTTAGGGCTTTAAATGAGGGTTTTGGCCCAAGGTCACAACATTGTTACAGCATGACTAGATTGGCTAATCCTTCGACGTAGCTCAGGACGACAACATTGGCCCCACGCCGAGTGGTGGCCCTAAGTCTAGCGGTCGCCGATGTCCATTGTTGGGAAGTATACGGCTAGTGCTATCAGTGCGAAGATATAGCTGTAGCTGGCGAAGTAGAAGAGGGTGGGGTTAATTTTGACGTCTTGCCATTTTTCTGAAGTTTGCATGGTGCGGATGCGGTAGAAGTTCATCACGCACATGAGTGCGCCGAGCGCGAAGGGTTTGTAGTGGAACACGGCCATTAGTCCTGCTGATGGAATGGCGGCGGCGAGCATCATGGGGATTTTCAGCAGGCTGTTTTGGGTCTGGTCATCGAGCACATTGAGCACGGCGAGATAGCAGACCAGGTAGTACAACCCTGACAATGCCAGCCAGATGAGGAATGCTAAGAAGGGCGTGCCTCCGGGTATGTCTTCGAGTCCTAGTATCATGGTTTTCTAGTGGTTGAGCATTAACGTTTAACCCCCCTGGCCCCCCTTGTAAGGGGGGAAGTTTTAAAGCCTCCCCCTGATAAGGGGGATTGAGGGGGTTGTGTTTTCAGTAAAATGTGTCAAGCGCCCGTTATTGGCTTCGCTACCAGTGCCTTAACGATATCCAGATAAATATTTTTGTGTGAGTGAATTTTGAACCCTGCCCGCTCGACATTGGCGACGGTGTTGCGGTCGAGGTAGGTTCCTTGCAAGTATTCGGTGATGAGTGACATCATTTTCAGAATGACGGCGTAAACCGGATTTTTGCTCAGCACATGTTCAAACATCACCAGTTGACCATCGGGTTTCAGCACTCGTTTCAGTTCCTGCAAACAGTTCATGGGTTGCTTCACGGTGCAGAGCACGCATACGGTCACTATGGTATCGAAAGTGTTGTCGGCGAAACCTGTAACTTCTGCATCCATCTGGCATCTATTGATATTGCCGGAGTAGTTCTCGACGCGTTGGTTAGACCGTTTGAGCATTTCAAAGCTCAGGTCTGCGGCGGTTATGTTTAGTCCTACCGGAAAGTTGACAATTTCCTGCCCGGTTCCTATTCCTATATAGAGAACCTTCCCCTTCAGATTTTTGAACAGGGTACGTTGACTTGGGCTCCACCGGCGCATATCGCCACCGGCGAAGTAATCGAAATAACGGGCTGTGCCATCGTAGGATTGTTTGTTCATTGTGCGGTATAGCGTTTGTTGGAGAAATGGATGATGGTGGCAACAATGAGCCCGGTCAATGATCCTGAGGCGATGATAATATTGCTGGCGACGTCGGTGAACGACAACATGCCTGCGCCCATGCCCACTGTCATCCCTATAATGCCTAAGGGAATCATGACTTCAAACGCGCCGAAAAGGGGCATGAATGCAATTTTTAGCGGTATGACTAGAAGCATCCCGATCAACCCACCAAGAAGCATGGGCATGAACGGCGGAGAGATATAAGACACCACTCCGGCGACCAGGGCACCGGAAAATGCGCCGACGAAAAAATCTGCAATTTTTAAGTTCATGCTAATTCCTAAAGTTTACCTGCAATTAGCCGAATTATACGGGATAAATGGTAGGGGCGACAAATCGCATTTATCTTGTGATTTTTCTTGGGGTTTGGGCTTGACAAGTCAGCTTGTCGGAGTAATATTAATAGGATTAGATTTAATTCACCCTTTAAGAATCAATAGGTTATGTCAAGAAATTTATCCGGACCAGAAAAAGCCGCAGTATTGTTGATGACCCTGGGAGAGGATATTGCCGCTCAGGTTTTGGCTAATCTGGACGAGCGTGAAATTCAGAATATTGGTAATTACATGTCTGCTCTGGGTGATGTGGATATGAGCATCATGGATAGTATCAATAAAGAATTTTATGAGATGGTTGAGTCTGGAACGGGTGGGCTGGGTATTGCCGGGATGGACTTCCTGAAAACGGCTCTCATGCAGGCTCTTGACCCTGCCAAGGCTACAGAAATTTTGAACAATATCACCACACCGGGTGAAGAAATGGGTGGTGGACTGGAAACGGTTCGCATGCTGGACCCTAAAGTTATTTCCTCTTTCATCGTTAACGAGCATCCTCAAACTGCTGCGATTATATTGGCGCATCTTGAACCGCCTGTGGCCAGTTTAACAATTCGTGAATTGCCGGAAGAGAACCGGATGGAGATTGTGCATCGTCTGGCGACGCTGGAGCGTGTTGCGCCGAGTGTTATCCGTGAGCTTGATGAAGCTTTGCAGACGGAGTTCCGGACATCAGGTGCGGTTTCGGGGAATAAACTCGGCGGTGTTGAAATTGCCGCAGAAGTCATGGGCTCTTTAGACCGGACGACTGAAACTTCCATTTTGACCGCTATGGATGAGGTGGACCCGGACCTCGCTAATGAAATTCGCAACTTGCGTTTCACCTTCGAAGATATTCTGAAAATTGATGACAATGGCATCCAGCTCATCATGAAAGAGATCAATCAGGAAGATCTGTTGATCGGCTTGAAAACGGCTACTGATGAGTTGAAAGAAAAACTGTTCACCAATATGTCGGAACGTGCGGCGTTGATGTTGAAGGAAGATCTTGAATCTCTCGGGCCGACGAAAATCAGTGAAGTGGAAAAAGCCCAGCAGAAAGTTATTGCAGTTTGTAAGAAACTCGAAGAAGACGGCAAGCTTGTTATCGGTGGCGGTGCCGATACCCTGGTTTAATCACACCGTTCCTACGTACAATCAATTTATTTGAGCGTTGATGGGTATCAAGTGAGACTTGATGCCCTTTTCTTTTTCCAGCGATTCCAGAACTTTATAGATTGTATCCAGTTCTTTAGAGACAGTGCCTTCGAGATGGATGTAGTAGGTGCCGGTCTCTTCTTCATCCCCTACATTCGATTCGAGATGCAGGATATTTAGACCCGCCTGAGCCAGTGGCGTGGTGGCATCTTCGATAATTCCCATACGATCATCAGCGAACAAACTGATTCTTACATCCGGCTCGCAATGGTGCTGGGTGTTATCATCTTCCAGTGGAACCAAGTGAGCATTGAGTTGCAGGGGATCGCAAATGGAAGCGATGATGGTTTTCAAAGATTCTTTTCCCGCGCTGTGTTCGACCATCAGCATGATGGTGAAATATTTTCCCAGACGGACCATGGAAGAGTCGCCGAGGTTACAGCCATTCTTGCAGAGCCCTGCACTCAGTCGGGCGACAATGCTGGGCTGGTCGAGTCCGATGAGTGACAGCATGAACCAGTTTTTCATGAAGATAATCCTTTCAGATTTTATCCAGATCGTTTCTGAGTTTCACAAAAGCTTTGAGAATATCAGTAGCGGTAATGATGCCGACCAGTTTGTCTTTATGGACGACTGGCAAAGCGCCAATTTTATTTTTAGCCATGATCGCGGCGGCATCGGCGGCTCGCTGTTCCGGCTCGATGGTCATGACACCGCGCTTCATGATGTTTTTAACTCGGCGTGTAGAAAGCTGGACAGTGGTGCCATCTGGATTTTCAACAATGGTTTTTTTAGGGCCAAGAATTTTTTTCAGGTCCCGGTCTGAGAGGATACCAACCAGCTTGTTTTTCTCTACTACGGGCAAGTGACGAAAGTTCTCGAAATTATAGAGAAAGAATACCCGGTCCAACTTGTCATTGGGACTAACGGTGGTCAACTTTTTGGACATCAACTCTTTGACTTTCATGGCTTTCCCCTAGGTTCTTTAGTTGGGTGCTTGAAAACTCATATTAGCATAAGGTAGAGGCAACAAAAAGTATTGTGATTTTTGTAGGCAAGGTTGGTAAATAGGTTCTTACGCCTGCTAGGAATAATTTTTTATGACCGTTAGAAAACTATCAGCATAACGTTCTAACTTGGCTTTTCCTACTCCAGACAACTGACCAAACTCTGTAATTGTTGCGGGCCTTGTCTGAGCCATTTCAACTAATGTAGAGTCGTGGAAAATAACAAATGGGGGAACCTTTTGCTCGCCTGCTAACTCCAAACGGTGGGCACGCAAAGTCTGAAAAAGTGTTTCATCCTCAGTATTGTTGAGCGTTGCATGGGTCTTTTGTCTTTTTGTTTTTTTATCCTTCGAGCGGCCTGTCTTTTTACTAAAACTATCTTCCCTCAATAGCACTGTTTCTTCCCCACGAAATATGGGTTTGCAGTTTTCTCCCAGGCGATAACCGCCATGACCTTCGATATCAACGAGTAACAATCTTTTTGCTACAAGTTGACGGAAAATGGAACGCCATTGATCTCTGGAATATTCTTTTCCAACCCCGAAGGTGGATATTTTGTCATGTCCGAAGTTGGTGATTCTTTCCGTATCGTTCCCCAGTAAGACATCAATGACGTAGCTTGCTCCGAAGCGTTCTTCTGTTCTATATACACATGAAAGCGCTTTCTGTGTTGCAACTGTAGCGTCAAAACAATTTACAGGCTCCAGGCATGTGTCGCAGTTACCACATGGGTCTGGCAATTTTTCATCAAAATATTCGAGCAGAACCTGACGCCGGCATCGAGTAGTTTCACAATAACCGAGCAGGGCATCCAACTTTTGACGTTCGATTCTTTTTTGGCTTTCTTGTGCATTGGACGATTCAATGAAATTGCTGATCTTAGCGACATCCTCCAGTCCATAGGCAAGCCAGGCGGCAGATTTGAGTCCATCCCGGCCAGCGCGTCCGGTCTCCTGGTAATAGGACTCCAAACTTTTAGGGAGATCCAGATGAGCGACAAAACGGACATCGGGCTTGTCGATTCCCATACCGAAAGCGATGGTTGCGACCATAATGATGCCTTCCTCTTTCAGAAACTTATCCTGATTCGTTTGGCGTTGGGTTTTATCCATTCCCGCATGGTAATGCAAGGACTTAAATCCCTCCTCCATGAGCCATTTACTGGTGGCTTCAACTCGTGCTCTTGACAGGCAATAAACTATGCCTGAATCACCCACATGATTATCTTCAATAAATTTTAAGAGCTTGTGTTTGGAATTGTCTTTAGAGACGATGGTGTACTTGATATTTGGTCTGTCAAAACCTGAAATAAATAAACGCCCTTCTTTTAAATCTAAACGCTCGATAATATCTTTACGGGTTGGGCCATCTGCCGTTGCTGTCAAAGCGAGCCGGGGAATGTTTGCAAATCGGTTTTTTAAGACACTCAATTTTAGGTACTCAGGGCGAAAATCATGTCCCCATTGTGAAACACAATGAGCTTCATCAATGGCAAATAAACTCAATTTGCATTGGCTTAATTGGTTGAGGAATCCTTCTGTAAGTAGTTTTTCCGGAGACACATAGACTAAATCAAGCAAACCCTTTAACAGTTTCTGTTCGACTTCCCTTATTTTTATTGGGGTGAGTGAAGAGTTTAAGACTTCTGCTCGAACCCCTAACTGATTAAGTGCTTCCACTTGATCTCGCATTAAGGCGATCAGTGGAGAAACCACCACTCCCACACCCTCTCGGCTTAATGCTGGAATCTGATAGCAGAGCGATTTCCCTCCACCTGTTGGCATTAGTATGAGGGCATCGCCGCCCGCAACCGCATGGTCAATGATTTCACCTTGCAGAGTTTTAAATGAATCAAAGCCAAAAACGTTTTTCAGGATTTCTTTCGGTATTTTTGTCATGCTGAAAACTTTATGTTCATGCGGTTTCTTGCCCCTGCGACGTATTTCAATTAGTATGCATCTATATCTTTTTGGAAGTTGTCAGAAAGATTGATAATAACATTTTCGTTGAGGGCAGGGTGGGTGCATCAATTAAAAACCGGGGAAGAGACACCAGTACCGTCAAGGGACTGATTGATGAGTATATCGAGTCCTATGCAAAACCAAAAAAAATGTCCTGGCATGAAAATTTGCGAGTTCTGAATAAAGATGTGCTTCCTAAATGGAAATACTTGCCAACGTCTGATATTACAAAACAGGATGTGACTAAATTGCTGGATCGGATTGGCAAGTCAGGAGGAGCGCCAAACAAGGTTTTTAAAGTTTTGCAGTCCATGTTTTCTTTTGCTGTGAGTGAAAGCATTATAGAGACCAATCCTTGTTCAGAGATAGCGGTTGCGAATGAAGATGCTCCGAAGGAAAGAAATTTCAACCCTGATGAAATAAGAAAATTTTGGTTTGGGTTGGAAAAAGCAAAAATGTCTGAAGCGATGAGATCGGTTTTGAAATTCTTACTTTTAACCGGCCAGCGAAATGGCGAAGTGGCTGGGGCTAAATGGGATGAATTCAATTTGCGC